>JABBAY010000042.1 GCA_018607725.1 K189A clade bacterium | reverse complement strand
TGTCGAGCGTCTCAAGACTGATGCCTCGTTCTGCCATATACATGCGGACGACCTTGGGGTTAGGTCCAATCGAGTTAATAAGTTTCATGCTGACTCCTGCTAGTGAGCTATTGCTCCTGGCGACTTAGTGTGAATATAGACGTAATATTGCTATTGGGACTTCGAATTTATACCGAAATAACCTGAGCGATGCTAGTACAGCGTTAGTTTTCATTGAAATTAACCAACAAATCATTAACCTCTCTCGCCATCACCGCGAAGCCTTGAAGCATCGAATCGGGACCCGATACTGCCCCCTTGTCTGAACGTGGGCGAATCGTCCTTAGCCCGAGCCGTCAGCCCACTTATCAACGCGCTTTCGGTGGCACAACACGCACCTGGAGTGAGCTCTTGAACGATCGCAGCAAGGCCCGCATGCTCTGGCACCACAGCCAAGGCTTTCGACATTATTTCCTGTTGGCTATCGTCGCCATGACGATCGGCTACCTGATGATGTTTGGCGTGCCACTGGTGATGAAATACGCCATCGATATTATCACCATCACCACGGGCAATGTGCCACCCGCCTTTCTTGAAGTCCCCACCCGGCTGTTGAGCGCCGGAGACGAACCTTCGATCATGCTATATCTGATTGTCGGCGCGCTGATCATCCTAAGCCTCACCATGGGTGCGGGCATCTGCCTGTATATTCGCGGCCGCTTGATCGCAGTAGGCTCAGAGGGCATCGTTCGCGCCTTGCGCGATCGCGTGTTCTATCACCTCGAACATTTACCCGCGGGGTATCACGACCGCACTGACACCGGCGATCTCGTCCAACGTTGCACCTCCGATGTGGAAACCATCAGGGTCTTTCTTGCCGGTCAGGTCGTCGAGATCAGCCGCGCCATCCTGATGTTGCTCGTTGTGCTGCCGATTTTGTTTAGCCTCGACGTTGATATGGCCTGGCTGTCGTTGGCGACGATTCCTCTGCTATTTGTCTTCGCCTTTATCTTCTTTCAGAAAGTCAAAACCCTGTTTTTGCTGGTCGATGAAGCCGAGGCACGCCTGACCACAGTCCTGCAGGAGAATCTGACGGGAATTCGTGTGGTCCGGGCCTTTGCCCGCCAAAGTTTCGAGCAAGATAAATTTGCCGAGAAAAATCGCGCCTTCCGCGACCTGAACAACCGGTTGATCAAGATACTGGGGGTTTACTATGGTCTCAGCGACTTAATCTGTCTGAGCCAGATCGGCCTGCTACTCATCGTTGGGGCACTGTGGGTGGTTGATGGTTTTCTGTCAGTCGGCACCCTGTTCGCCTTTATCACCTACGAGAGCATGATCATCTGGCCCATTCGCCATATGGGTCGGGTCCTTACGGATTCTGGCAAGGCCATCGTGTCCATGGGCCGGTTGACTGAAGTCCTGGCCGAGCCTGTTGAAACCCAGCACGAGGCTTTTCCTACGGAGACGCTACGCGGCGAGATTGAATTCAGCCATGTGAGCTTTGGCTATGCCGTCGACAAACCGGTGCTCAATGATGTGTCGTTACATCTCCAGGCAGGCCAGACCCTGGCACTTCTGGGTCCGCCTGGCTCGGGTAAGTCGACCGTCGCCCAGCTCTTGATGCGATTATATGATTATACCGAAGGCTCGATCTTGCTTGATGGCTTGCAGCTCAGCACGCTGGCACGGAAATATGTCCGCGGCCAGATCAGCATCGTCCTGCAGGAACCTTTTCTGTACGCTGCCAGTATTGGCGCCAACCTGCTGGTCGGCCGGCTTAACGCGAGTCAGGCCGAGGTTGAAGCAGCGGCCCAGGCCGCCTGCATTCATGACTCGATCACGAGCCTGCCCCGAGGCTACGACACCCGGGTTGGCGAGCGTGGCGCCACCCTGTCTGGCGGTCAACGACAGCGCATCGCTCTTGCCCGCGCCCTATTGAAGAACCCACCCATTCTGATCCTTGACGACGCCTTATCCGCCGTTGACACCGATACCGAAGCCAGAATACTCGCGGCACTGAAAGCCCGGCGCAGCGGTCATACCACCATTATCATCGCCCATCGTCTGTCATCCGTGATGCATGCCGATCAGATATTAATGTTTGATAATGGCCGCATTGTACAATCCGGCAACCACGCGAGCCTCAGTCAGCAACCCGGCGTCTACCAGCAGCTATGCCAAATTCAAGGCGCTATTCAGGCACAAATCGAAGCCGCCTTGGATGACGAGGCCACTGCCAACGCCAACGTGCTGCAGGGGCAGGAGTAAGACATGTCAGAATTTTTTGATGACGACAATTACAACGACGGGTTCAATGAAGACTCCTATGAGCAAGGCATGGATCTTGGATTGTGGCAGCAGCTTCTAGCCTATACGCTGAGTTATCCGAAGGATGTCTTGATTTTAGCGATCTGCGCCATTTGTACCGCCGGTGCCGATATCGCTTTTCCCCTGATCACCCGCTCGGTGATTGATTCTATCGGCCTCAAAGATGGCAGCTTTGATCCATACTTCTATGGCGCGCTGTACTTTACCTTTGTGGTCATCCTCGCCTCCTCGGTGGCAGGTTTTATCTGGTACGGCGGCAAGCTGCGTACCCATGTCAGCCACGACATCCGCCGCGACGGGTTTGCCAACCTGCAACGCCTGCCTTTTGCCTACTACGATTTTCGCCCCGTGGGCTGGCTCATGGCACGCATGACCTCCGACTGTGAGCGTCTGTCCAATATCTTGGCCTGGGGCTTATTGGATCTGATCTTTTGCACCACAGTGATGTTTGGTATCGCCTGCGCTATGTTGTATATGGATCTGTCGCTGGCGCTGATCGTTCTGAGTGTTCTGCCATTTCTCGCTTGGTTGAGTCTGACCTTCCAGAAACGCATCCTCAAGAGTGCCCGGCAGGTCCGCAAGACCAACTCGAAGATCACCGGATCTTTCAACGAGAGCATCGTGGGGGTGCAGACCACCAAGACTTTCGTCAAGGAAGCCGAGAATCTGCGCCACTTTGGTCAGCTCACCGACGACATGTACAAGGCATCCGTACTGAACAAGGTTCAGGCGGCCCTGTATCTGCCACTGGTGTTGACCCTGGGATCGATCGCCACGGGTCTGGCGTTAATCTTTGGTGGTCTGGAAGTGGGCTGGGGCGGCGTCACCACCGGCACCCTACTGGCATTTCTGGCCTACAGCCGGCATTTCTTTGAACCCATCGAAGAGCTCGCGCAGTGGTTCGCCGAGATGCAGATGGCGCAGGCGTCTGCTGAGCGCATCATCAGCTTGATCGAAGCGCCCGCCGATATTCGAGATTCTGCGGCGGTCACCGCCCGCATCAATCAGCACCAGCAGAACCCCAGTGATCAGGTGGCTATTGACGGCTATAGCAACGACATCAAAACCATTGAATTTCGCGATGTAAGCTTCGCCTACGATACAGGCCCTAATGTCCTGGACCGCATTAACCTCACCATCAATCAAGGCGAGAGCATCGCGATTGTGGGTTCCACCGGCGGCGGCAAAACGTCGCTGACGAACCTGCTGTGTCGCTTCTACGAGCCCACCAGCGGCGAACTCCTGTTCGATGGTATCGACTATCGGCAACGCAGTCTGCACTGGCTCCAGTCGAACCTGGGCATTGTGCTGCAGGCCTCACATATTTTCGGCGGCACGATCAATGACAACATTCGCTATGGGCGATTGGATGCCACCGATGCAGAGATCCAAGCCGCAGGCCAGCGCGCCGGCGCTCACGATTTCATTATGAAGATGGATCACGGCTACAACACTCAGGTCGGTGAAGGTGGTTCAAAGTTGTCCGCCGGTGAAAAGCAGCTGATCTCTTTTGCGCGGGCGATTCTCGCCAACCCCCGCATTCTGGTAATGGATGAAGCCACGTCGTCGGTGGATACTGTCACCGAGGCTTATATTCAGCAAGGGCTTAAGGCTTTGTTAAAAGGCCGCATCAGTGTAGTGATTGCCCATCGCCTGTCGACCATCAAGAGCGCCGATCGAATCCTGGTCATCGAGCGGGGTCAGATCATTGAGGCCGGTAGCCACGAGGTCTTGATGCAACAACAAGGACGCTATTACGATCTCTATACACAACAGAGCCTGGCAGAATTTGCACGCGACCAGACCCAATGGCA
>JABBAY010000005.1:2580-4145 GCA_018607725.1 K189A clade bacterium | reverse complement strand
ACTCCCGGCACAACTCCCGGCGCAACACCAGGCACTAAGCTCAGCAGTCGCCAGCCTAACCCAGAAAATCAGCAGGCGAGTGATGGCTTAGATAGCGACTTAGATAAAGGCCTAGATAGTGGCTTGGACAATGTCCTGAATGCATCGATCACGCATTTCGACAAGCTTATTTCCGCGTCCCGGCAGCAGGTGCTCGACGCAACGCCGCCACCTTCGCCCGCCAGCACAATTCCCCAGGTAATGCCCATACTGGTCGGCAGTCCCAATTCAGATACCCAGCCTCAGTCGCGCAACAGTCCTGAACTAATCGCCGCCGACATCCCGCCACCTCAGGCCGATGACATCATCGCCCAACAACTCTGGGAAGCGGCGACGCTCGAAACCAATATAGAGCGCCAGGGTAAACTCTGGGAAGCCTATAGACGCTACAGGTCTGGACTGTGACCACTGATTTTACTCCGGGTCAGGAACTCCCCGGATTTAAATTACTCCAGGCACTCGACCTTGACGCTCAGTTCGACAACTGGCTGGCGGTTGATACCCAACACAATGAGCGCGTCTGGTGCAAACGCTTGCCCGTCGCTCTCGGCGCAGCCGAGCAAACGATTATGCACACGGCTATCAGCCGCCATAGAGGCTTGATTCACCCTAATATCCTTCGAACTCTGGACCTGGTCCATTGGCGCGGAGCTGACATTCTTATCTGCCAACACATCGATTCACTTCGCGTTTTCAGTCTTCAGCAATCGTTTCATGGCGCCTGGCCCATACTTCGGCAATTGCTTGAGGTACTTGACTACGCCCACAGCATCAACCTCGCACATGGCGACATTCGACCTGGCAATTTACTAATCGACCGCCAACAACAGTTACACCTGGCAGGATTTGGCTTGCGGGTAAAAGCACCTGTCGGCTCTGACGACCTCGCCAGCCCGCAAGTCCTGGCTGGCCAACCGGCCACTGTCAGCGATGACATTTACGCCCTGGGCGCGCTGCTAGACAGGCTCCTGAGCCCGCCGGCCGGGCAACCCGCTGTTATGAATCATGCCGACGGGGCCATGTCTGATGCCGTTAAATCCTTGGTCGAGAGCATGCTGGCGACTTCCGCCTCAGCACGACCTGAGAAAATCTCGATTATTCGCAGCAACCTGCAAGCCTATTACGACGCACAGATCAGCCACCAGGTGCAGCAGCCAGCAGCACCAGACTCAAACCAAAAAAAACCAGCACAGCAGCCAGAATCAACTCAACACGCGCCCGGCACCTTTGACCAAGAGGCAGAATTTGACACCCAGGTTCACCCCGGGCCACCCCAGAAATCAGCGGTTAGTGTCGCCACGGCACTGGCGGCATTATCGGCGTTAATACTGATCGCTGGCACTATGTTTTTCGTGCTGCCCACAGCCCTCGACGAATCTGCAGGCTCGATTTCTGAGTTGACGATCAAGACAAACACCCAAACCGACTTTTCGACACTCGACACTGAACTATCTATTGCTGATGCACCTATTGCTGGCGCACCTATTGCTGATGCACCTATTGCTGACGCACCTATTGCTGACGCA
>JABBAY010000005.1:0-2480 GCA_018607725.1 K189A clade bacterium | reverse complement strand
CGAGCCAGCCATTCAAATCGACCCGGGGAAATCCAGCGCTGAAGCGCTTGCCGAAACCCTACTGCGGCAGCAAGTCGAACTCGAGGACCAGGGTGTCCAGATTTGGGCGACGGCCGAGTACAGTCTGATCAGCACCCAAGCTCGGATGGCGGAAGACCTGTTTCGAAAAGACCTTTATGCTGCCGCCCTGGTCCAATATCAGCAAGCCATCAGCGCCAGCCAGGCGCTAGCGGCACGCATTCCCGACCTTATCATTCACAACCAGAAAATCGCTGCAGACGCATTCACTCAAGGGCATGCTGAACTGGCGACCAAGGCCCTGTCGACACTCATCGCTATGCGACCTGACATTGCCAAATATCGTTCAGATTTGATCAGGGCTGAAAACCTCGACCAGGTCCTTGAATGGCTTCGCCAGGCTCAATCTGCCGAGCGCGAACAAGCTTGGATGGGCGCACTCGCCTTGTATCAGCAGGCCCAGACTCTGGACACTGCATCCCTGGAGGCGCGGACTGGCGTCATGCGAACTACGGAGGTTCTAGCCCGACTGCGCTTTAACGAGGCCATGTCACTGGCGCTCATGCGCCTTGAACAGGCCGACCTAACAGGTGCACGACAGGCATTCTCCACAGCTCAAGCCATACGACCCATGGCCCCGGAACCAGAAGCTGGGCTACTGCAGGTTCGCCTACTCGAGCAAAGCCAGCAGATCAACACCTTAAGCCTACAGGCAGAGCAAGCGATGGCCGATGAAGCCTGGTCGATGGCCATTGTGCACCTCGAACAGGTACTCGAACTAGAGCCCGGACTGTTGTCTGCCAACGCCAGTCTCGAGCAGGCTCGGCAACGTCGAACACTAGACCAGACCCTTAATGTTTATCTCAAAGCGCCCGAGCGCATGCGTCTCGACCCAGAGTTGACCATGGCCCGACAGGCACTCATCCGCGCAGCGGGGTTGGCGAGTCAGGGTCCACTACTGCAACGACAAATCAGTGATCTTTCACTACTGATCGCACAAGCGAGAATTCCTTTGCCGGTGGTCGTACTGTCCGATAACAATACCGATATCACGATCTATCAGACCAGCCATTTGGGAGCCTTTATGAAACACGAATTAGCACTCGTGCCGGGCACCTATACCATGGTCGGGCGAAGGCCGGGCTATCGCGATGTCAGGCAGCAGTTTACACTCAGTGGCGGGATGGCGCCTGTGACCATTCACCTGACTTGCGACGAGAAAATCTGATGCCCTCGAGCCCTGATCCACACCAGATTATCGAAGCCACACCGTTTTCCCGCGCCGACGTCGCGGTCAGCCGCCGCGGGCCTGGCCTGAAACCTCTACCCATTGCCATCCTGTCACTATTTATGGCACTAGCGCTGATCGCTCTCTTCGTCTTCAGCGCCCGCGCCGTCCGCTTCGATCTCAGCCCTATGGATGCGAGCCTCGAAGTCACAGACGGCGTCTTCAGCTATCGCCTGGGTGAACGCTACTTGATGTTAACCGGCGACTACACCTTGGCAGTGACTGCTGACGGCTACATGCCACTCAACCCAAGAATTCAAGTAGGGGAACAGGCCGACCAGACGATCCGCCTGGAGCTGAGCAAACTGCCCGGCACGCTGGTGGTATCAACCGTACCCGAGACTCAGTCGTCAGTATTTCTCGATCAAACACCGGTGGGTATAACACCTTTGGCAGTGACTGACGTTCAAGCGGGCAGCCATAACGTCAGCGTCCACGCCGAACGCTTTCTGCCATTCTCCACCACGGTTCAGATCGAGGGCCGAGGCACAAGTCAAAGTCTGTTGGCGACATTAGTGCCAGCCTGGGCACAACTGAGCCTCAGCAGCCAACCCACCGCCGCCACCGTCAGTATCGATGGCGTCGAGCTCGCATCCACGCCGGCCCGCATTGAGGTCATGCAAGGTCGGCATCAGCTGATTGTGACGAAGCCGGGTTTCAAGCCCTGGCAGGCTGAGGTCAACATCACCGCTCAACAGGATCAGATACTCCCGGAAATCACCCTCATCGCACAGGATGGTCAGTTATCGATCCAGTCGACGCCCTCCGCGGCGAGCGTCACGATTGCCGATGAGTATCGTGGTCAGACTCCACTCGAGCTGAGCCTGGCACCCGGAAAGACCTACCGATTGCGCCTGACAAAGCCCGGTTATGAAACCACCGAACGCTCTGTGATCATCGAAGCCGCCAGCGATGCTCAGCTCAATCTCACGCTGCAACCTGTGCTGGGCATCGTCAGCCTGCAGGTGATTCCGGCCGGCGCATCGTTGGCGGTAGACGGTCAAGCACAAGCAACAGCCTCCGGCCGCCTCGAACTCACCGCCGTGCCCCACAGCATCAGCATTGAGCTGGCGGGCTATCAAGGCCAACAGATCGAAGTGACACCGCAACCCGGCTTGGCCCAGCAGTTCGTCGTTGAACTTCTCACCGAGGCCGAAGCCAAACTCGCCTCTAT
>JABBAY010000041.1 GCA_018607725.1 K189A clade bacterium | reverse complement strand
CCTGATACACAGCCTGATACACAGCCTGATACACAGTCTGATTCGCAGTCTGATACACAGCCTGAGTCTGACACCATACCTAAAACGCCACATGACCCCGTGACTCAGTCAAACTCGAACCCGTCGCCCGATAAGCCGGTGCCGGAAGAACAACCACCGCCATCCTCACAATCATCACCACGGTCTTCGCAACCAGCATCATCACAACGCCGAGATGCGCCAACGCCTAATCCTTGGCTCTCGGCGTTGATGTGGGTCGCGATCATGGTGATGACCGTGAACCTGCTGATACGTAACAGTGCCGAGACCGGTGAAATTCCTTATTCTGCCTTCAAGCAACAGGTTCGAGATGGCAATATAGAAAGCATCGTCATCCGCGGTAGTGAAATCCGAGGCCTCTATCGATTTCCTAAGACCGAGAAGGATAAGCGTTTCTCTACAATGCTGCCGTCAATTGCCGATGCCCAACTCATGAGCCTGCTTGAAGAAAGTAAAGTCGTCGTCAGTGTGCAGTCCACAGAATATTCAACCTGGGTGACGATCTTGATCAATGTTTTCCCGTGGCTGTTGATTATCGGGCTTTTTCTACTCAGCCGACAAATGCTTGGCAAGCAGTTTTTACCGGGCGGTGGCGGATTCACCAAGTCTCGGGCAAGGCTCGCGGAGCCCGAAGATATTCATACGCGGTATGACGATATAGCAGGCCTCAATAGTGCCAAGGCAGACCTTCAGGAGGTTATTGACTACCTGAAATTCCCCCAAAAATTTCGCCGCCTCGGCGCCAAAATACCCAAGGGTCTGCTTTTGATGGGGCCGCCGGGTACCGGTAAAACCATGCTCGCAAAAGCCACAGCAGGGGAGGCTGGCGTGCCGTTTTTCAGCATCACTGGGTCTGAATTTGTTGAAATGTTTGTTGGCGTGGGCGCCTCGCGTGTGCGCGATATGTTTTTACAGGCGCGCGCGGCGGCGCCGTCGTTGATTTTTATTGATGAGATCGATTCTGTCGGCCGGTCTCGTAGCGGCATGTTTGGCAATAATAATGATGAGCGTGAACAGACGCTGAACCAAATATTGGCAGAAATGGACGGCTTTAAAGAAGAGGAGACAGTCGTTGTGTTGGCAGCGACGAATCGCCCTGATGTGTTGGATGCGGCCCTGCTGCGCCCCGGGCGGTTTGATCGCAAGGTCGTACTGGATCTGCCGCAGAAGCTCGCTCGGCAGGCCATACTGGAGGTGCATGCGCGCGGCAAACCGATCGAGCCGGACGTTAACTTGGAGAGTATCGCGCTCGGCACCGTCGGTTTTTCAGGCGCTGACTTGGCGAACCTGGTCAACGAAGCCGCACTACTGGCCGCCCGTGCGGAAAAAGACAGCATCAACCAAGCTGACTTCGAGAACGCCAGAGACAAAATTATTCTCGGCGAGCGGCGGGAAGCATTGTTTTCCGAAGAAGAGAAACGTCGTACTGCTTACCACGAGGCGGGTCATGCCCTGACAGCATTCTTTATGCCGCATGGGGATACCTTGCGCAAAATTTCCATTATTCCCAGGGGCCGCGCTTTAGGTGTCACGGAGCAATCTCCCAAGGAAGATATGTTGAATTACGCTCAGCACTACCTGGAAGATCGGTTAGCGATATTGTTAGGAGGAAGAGTGGCTGAAAATCTAGTGTTTGAAGAAGCCAGCTCCGGTGCGGCCGACGATTTAAAGCAGGCTACCCATCTAGCCAGACACATGATCCAGGAGTGGGGCATGAGCACTGTGCTGGGCCCCGTCACTTACCGGGAAACGGAACAAAACTTCCTCGGCCAGGAGGTCAGCCCGCCACGGATCTATAGCGAGCATACCGCCGAAATCATTGATGCTGAGATAGCTCGCCTGATCAAGGCTAGCGAGCAGAGGGCACTGACGGTTCAGCAACAGCACCGTGACAAGCTCGATAAGCTTGCGGCTGCGTTACTTGAGCAGGAAACCTTGGGAGAGGAAGAGATCACTGCGATTCTTGATTGAGGATCTTGCGAGGTAGCGGGATAGTCTGAACGCCAGCCAAAATATCGTCTTCCAGATTCAGTAGTACGCCCACCGCCTCAAACAAGGCGGTGGTGGACAAGTAAGCGGCCCGATTAATATTCAGTAAATTGGCGATCTCATGGTTTAAATGCTTGTCGGCGCCCACGACCGTGTAGATTTCATTGAGATACCATTCGTAGCCACGCCGAACTTGTCGATAGAGCTCAATGTACTCGTTTGCGGTATTCGAGCTTACAGGCAACGCCATTAGGGTTACCAAGCCATGATAGTTACCGGTGACGTACAGGCAAAAGCTGGCGTACAGGTCGTGAACTGTACCTGATGGACTAACTCGGAAGGCATCAAGGTTGTGGCGAATATCCTTGATGAACTTCGCGGCATAGGTGGCGTTGCGAACGGCGTGATTCAACTGCGTGACCAGACGCAGGTCTTCCTCTTCTTTGGCATCTCGCTGAATAGCATAGGTATATCCCAATACTTCACTTTCTGTTTGTTTGAGTAATTTGTATTCTTGTTCGTAGCGCGTCACATAACGCAGTGGTTCACCCGCAAGCAATTCACTGTCCTCATCGAATACCGCATGAGTGTGGATTTGAAAGCTATGCATGTTCAACCGAATCGCATTGAAGAGCATCCGGGTCAGTTCTTTTCGCACCGCTTCAATCGCGCCGTCGGGCACTGTGCTGGGCACCTTGTGTATATAGGCAGTGGCAAACAGTCCAGCATTTCGCTCCGGCGCCATCCAATTGAGTAGGACGATAAACGGATCCAGCAACGGCAGGAAAAGGCCAATCCCTAGTAAATTAAACAAGGAGTGGAACACAACAAGCATGAAGAGGGGATCAGTGATGCCAAACACATTACGAATAATATAGACAAATATCGGCAGGCAAAGCAGGGCGACAATAGCGGTTGTCAGATTAAATATAAGGTGGGCGTACGCCACTCTGCGCTTTTCCACTAGACCGTCCAGGGCGCCTAACAAGACCGTACTCGTCGTCCCCACATTCGATCCAATGGCGACGGGTATGGCTTCATTCACCGTGATCACGCCCGCATACAGTGCACTCAAAATCACCATCATTACCACCGAGCTGGATTGGACCAGCGCCGTGAGCACGGCACCAATAAGACAATAGACCAGCAGGCCTTGACCACGCAGGATGGTAGTGTCGAGCTGCGGCACAAGATTCTCGAGGCTCGTGATGAGTGTCCCCAAGCCCATTAGCAACAGCCCGAGGCCCAGGATCAGGTTGCCAAGGTAATAGGGGCGATGACCGGCGGGCAAGAAGACTGTGACAAAGGCGCCTACCGCCACCAGAGGTTGGTAGAACTTCGCCAGGTCAAGCTTGAAGCCTAGGACAGCCAGCATCCAACCGGTAACGGTGGTGCCGAGGTTGCTGCCGAGTATCACGCCCAGTGCGTTGCGCATTTCCAGCATGCCTGCACCGACGAAGGCCAATACGATCAGACCCACTAGCGAACTGCTCTGCAAAAATGCCGTCACCACTGTGCCGGTAAAAACGCCTTTAAGGGGTGAGTTGGTTTGTGCCTGAAGAAATTGTTTCAAGGATTTCGAGCCAATGCCCTGCAGCCCCTGTTCAAGTAGGTGCATGCCGAGCAGAAACAGCCCAATGCTGACGATGATGCTCCATAGGTCCAAAGACCCTATCGATATAGCTACCACCGCGGATGGCCTCCAAGCATTCGATTTGAGCGGCAATTATCAGGGCGCGGCTGGTGCTAGCCCATGACCCACATCACCTTCAGCTGCAATGAAAACACTGGGCAAGAGCGACACAGGCGCTCACAAAATAAATGCTAACCTGGATACTTATGGTTATAGTGAGCGTTCAATAGAGACAGGAAGCCGCTATATGAACCTTGAGAAAGTCGTCTTCGCATTCACGATTATTCTAGCTTTGACCCTGAATTTCGGGTTTTTTACGGGCGATATCGGCAATGCCGCGCACCATAATGTTTACGAGCTCTATGCTGCAATATTTGTCAATGCGATCGCGACGATTTTGAAGTTCGGCGATCGCACCCACATGGGCGCGGTATTATTAGCCGCCAGCCTGGTTGCTGATATTCAATTAGTGGCAGCTGCGGGTGTTTGGGTATACGCCGTACATGTTACCGATATTGGTCTGACGCCAGCGATAGTCGCCAGTATCGTCTCCCTTGCCGGCGGCGCGGTGATCGCCAACACAATATCGGTCTCACTACTGGTCATAGAAACCGTGATGCTGCGTCGCTAGGCTGCGATACGGGGGCAGGCTATGGATAGTATTGTTTTTCTAATTCTGCGCCAAATGCGCGCCCCTCTGTTGTTGTTAACAACAATTTATGCGATCGCGACGCTGGGTCTCACATTGATACCTGGCATGGATGACAAGGGCCAAGTTTGGTACATGGATTTCTTCCATGCCTTCTATTTCGTCTCCTTTATGGGTACCACTACTGGCTTTGGTGAAATCCCGTACCCCTTTACCGATGCGCAGCGCATGTGGGCGCTCATATTTATCTACATCTCTGTGGCGACATGGGTTTATACCATTGGCACGTTGATTCGCTTGTGGCAAAACGAGACGTTACAAAAAGCCCTCGCTGAGCACCGATTTCAGCGCCAAGTGCGGCAGATCAACGAATCATTTTTCGTGGTTTGCGGCTACGGAAATACGGGCAGTCGACTGGTGAAATCGCTACGCAAACGCCTGATACGGGCGTCGGTGTTAGACCTGAAGCAAGATCGAATCGACGCCCTGATGTTGGCGGAACATCCGTTGTTTCTCCCCGGACTCCAAGCCGACGCCAGTACGCCTCGCAACTTGGTCCTCGCCGGTATCATGCACCCAATGTGTAAAAGCGTAGTCGCGCTGACAGATGACAATGCCGTCAATCTGCATATCGCGATTACGGCGAAGGTTCTGAAACCGGAATTGAAGGTCATCTGCCGTTCAGACTCCCATGAGATTGAAGCGAACATGGCATCCTTCGGTACTGATGCCATTATTGACCCTTTCGACAGCTTCGCCAAAGACTTAGGGCTGGCGGTCGACTATCCGTATCAATATATGCTTAGCGACTGGTTTCGAAATGAGAGCGGAGAGACACTGGCGCCAGTGATGCAACTACCTAAGGGCCGTTGGCTCCTGTGTGGATTTGGTCGATTCGGGCGGGCGATCCATCGCGAGTTAGTCGACGCTGGAATGACCGTGCAAGTCATCGAACCGAACAAGGCGTTGCTCAATCTGCCGGTAAATGCGGTGATCGGCGACGGTACCGAGGCAGTGACACTGAACCAGGCTGGCGTCAGTGAGGCAGTAGGTATTATTGCAGGCGCAGATGATGACTCAAACAACCTTTCAATTATTGTCACTGCCAAAGAGCTGAATCCTGACTTGTTCGTGATTGCGCGGCAAAACCAACAGGCCAATAGTCGGTTGTTTGCTCATCCCCGTGCTGAACTGGTTATGGAGGTCAGCGACGTCCTGGCAACCAAAATACGGACTTTGCTGACTAATCCGTTAGTTGATGATTTTCTGAGTCTGGCAAGGGCCCATGATGATAGCTGGGCCCAGAACCTGACAGAACGAATTCGAAAGATATCACCCTCAGGATTTCCCGAAGTCTGGGAGTGCGTTATTGCAGCCGATAGTGCCCATGCGGTTAGTAACGCGCTGACCAAGGGTACGGATGTCAGGATAGAACATTTAACCCACGATCATCATGATCGCGATGTGAGCTTGCCGGTGTTGGCGCTATTGCATAGCAATTCGCAGGGTGCGTTTTGTATGCCGTCAGGTCATGCCAGCTTGGCCGCGAATGACCGTTTGTTATTTGCAGGTAGCGCCGCCAGCCGAGCACGGATGCAATGGAATTTACAGAACGAGGTCGCGCTGGGGTACATGTTGACCGGTGCCAGCTTGCCTCAAACCTGGCTCGGCCGTTGGCTGCAGCGCGCGAATAGCTGACAGTCAGGCAGGTTTGTGGGGATGCCTTATCCAGTTAAACGTTGCGGTGGCAGCACTTGCGTAGGTGCTGTCGGTGGCCGTCAGACTTGAGTCTCGCTGACCCTTTCTACCCTTGAGGGCCTTGAAGCTATGGTCGGCGGTCGCCAGCCACAACAACGACGCCATTGGTATTGCCTCAGTGACACCCCTTAGCAGACCTTGTTCCGCTAGTGAGTCACGAGTTCCACTCAAAAACAATTGCGGTATCTGGATTCGCGGCAGATGTTCGGCCCTCGACACACCAGGCTTGCCGCTGGGGTGCAACGGAAAGGAACAATAGATAAGACCCGAGCACCGAGCATCCTGAAATTGCTCCATATAGTGGGATGCCATGCGCCCACCAAATGAGTGCCCACCGAGGTAAAGGGGCAGCCCTGCGGCCAAATTCGCGCCCAGAGTGACTGCCGCCGCGAGCGTCGCCAGGCAAATACCCATACGGTTGGGCGGCTTGCGACTAGACTCCATAAACGGAAAATTAAACCGCAGGCTGGCGATGTGGACTTCAGCAAAGGCGTCAGCCAGCGACTGCATATGTGCGTGCTGCATGCCCGCGCCGGCGCCATGGGCCAGCACCAGCAGCGCCACGGGGGTCGCTGGTCGCTGATAGATCGCCGAAACCTCGCCCAGGTCAGCTGAGAGGCTGAGCGTTATTGGCTGTTGAGAGATAATACCGAGTTCCTGGGAAGCATCGCTTCGTCTTCGCTCAGCCAGTACGGCAAGCACTATTGAATAAGGAGGTGGTCGTGTTGAAGCCACAATTATGCCGGTCGCAGGTGTTGACGGCAATGGTACCCAACCTAAGGAACATTAACGTATGATGCCCGAATAGATGCGCAAGCCAGGGGTTCAGTGGGCGTTGCGGCAGTCTGTGTCAAATTTTCAGGGCCGTAATAACGAACAAGGAACTTCAAGATGGCAAGCACAGGCGGTTCTCCAGAAAAGGCCATTCTGTATGCTTTTATGGCTAACACGGGTATCGCCATCGCGAAGCTGGCGGCGGCGCTACACACGTCGTCGGGCAGCATGATGGCCGAAGCCATTCACTCTATGGCTGACGCCGGTAATCAGGTTTTGCTCTATATCGGCCTTAAAAGCGCAGAAAAACCAGCGGACGCAAACCACCCAATGGGCTATGGCAAGCTAAGCTATTTCTGGAGTTTTATTGTGGCGCTGATGTTGTTCAGCATCGGTGGAATATTTTCAATTTATGAAGGCTGGCACAAGCTCAGTTCAGAAATACCCTTGAATGACCTCAGCGTGGCCATGCTGGTTCTGGCTGGGGCGATCGTGCTTGAGTCGTTCAGTTTGGCGGGGGCAGTACGGGAAGCCAACTTGATGCGCGGCGAGCAGTCCTTTCGCTACTGGTTGAAACATACTCGTAGTGCGGAAATTGTCGTAGTACTGGGTGAGGACATCGCGGCAATTATTGGCTTGATACTGGCGTTGGGTTTTCTCACCATGACGTTCATCACAGGCAATCCGGTGTATGACGCTCTAGGCTCGATCTGTATCGGCGTGGTATTGATCATCGTTGCTATTTTTATCGCCGTGCGGGTCCAGTCTTTGCTGGTGGGTAAATCCGCTGAACCTGAGCTGCAAGCCTTGATTATCAAGATTATTGATTCTGATCCAAACATTCAACGCTTGCTGAATACGATTACCCTGCAATTTGGGCCCAAAGTCATGTTGGCTGCGAAGATCGAGATGACCCCTGGCATCAGTATTGAAGAGGCTGTGACGCATATCAATCAGCTAGAGGTAAGCATCAAAGCCCAAAACCCCGCGGTGAGTTGGTGTTTTATAGAACCCGATTGCCAGGACTAGTCGCTATTAGCTTGGCTTAGTCTGCGCCGACAACAATGTTTTACCGAGACACGCTCATGTTTTATGGCTGGAAAATAGTTGCGACCTTGTTTTTTGTCCTGATGTTTTCATCAGGTCTTGGATTCTATAATCACTCGGTGGTACTCCAGGCGCTGACGACGGAGAAGGGTTTTCCTATCACAGTGGCATCCACGGCCGTCTCCATTTTCTTTTTTGCCAGCGGCCTGGCGGGGCTCTATATCGCTGCTCTGCTAGAGAAATATGACGTCCGCCTTATCATGGGAGTGGGGACTGTCATTGCGAGTCTGTGCCTTGGCGCCTTAGGCGAGGTCAACAACCAAGTGCAGCTGTATATGCTCTATGCACTATTTGGTATCGGCTTCTGCGCCTCGGGATTGCTGCCGGCCACGACCCTAGTAGCCCGCTGGTTCCACAAGAGTCGGGCGCGCGCCTTGTCTGTTGCGTCGACAGGCTTGTCGGTGGGTGGCATTATCGTCACGCCCGCCAGCGCCACGCTGATCGAGAGTCAGGGTATGGTCGTGGCAAGCCCCATACTCGGGTTGGTGTATCTCGTTGGCGTGCTGCCATTGAGTCTGATGATTTTGCGGTCGAGACCCGCAGACCTGGGCCTGGATGCGGAGGGTACCGATCAACAAAGCGCGATGCATATCAACAGCCAGGGGGTCAATTTGCGTCAAGCCCTGCGAGACAGCTATTTCTGGCGTCTGAACCTAGCCTATTTGTTCGTCATGATGGCTCAGGTTGGCGGCATCGCTCACCAGTACGGGATTGTCAGTGAGCAAATGAGTGGTCGAGATGCGGCCCTGGCGCTCGGCGTATTACCACTGTTTAGTATTATTGGCAGGCTTGCCGGTGGGCTGCTGATAGACAAAATGGACGCGACACGGTTCACCACCACCATGATGTTGCTCCAGGGCCTATCGCTGGCTTGTATGGGCTACTTTGCGTCGCCCGTTGGGCTGCTTATTGGTTTGGCCATATTCGGTATCACGGTGGGTAACCTGCTGATGCTCCAACCTTTATTGATCGCCGAGCGTTATGGCCTGCTTCAGTATAGTCGTATCTATGCGGTGTCCAACCTGCTCACCATGTTGGGCATAGCCACGGGCCCTGTGACCATGGGTTATCTGTTTGCGCTAACCGGCACCTACGGGCTCGCGTACCTGGCGGCGGCCGTAGCGGGCGTCATCGCCTTCTTGATTTTTCTGGGCAACAGCGCTGCTGGGAGAGTCTTGTCAGAGTAGGGGCGGAGGTGGGTATGGCGCTGAATTCAACGCGCGATAGTTTGACGGTTATCAGTCCATCTCATATCACCCTATAAGCTCTTGCGATTTAGGTAGGTAATCAGGACCGCTTAAATGTAGTATAAATGCCAGTGCTGTCGTGGGAAGGGAGAGGATCAATTGCTCCGTGACCTTGAATAAGACATCAGATAAGACAGCAAGAACACATGCTGAAGGAGCAGGCGCTACATGGGCCTCACCGACAGAATGAATAACCAGAAGCCTAAGACGAGGAACATACTGATGATGGATTTAGACATACCCGAACGTTTGGTACCAGTGCGTGACAAAATTGATGTTTTTGTCCGATCAAAGGTTGATCCGCTGACAGAGGAGTTTTTGGGCCAAACTGGTGCAGATGGGAACCGATGGGCGCTCAGCGCTCGGCAAACAGAAATCATGGATGGTCTGAAGGCAGAAGCCAAGAGCGCTGGTCTATGGAACTTCTTTCTGCCGGAAAGCCAAGGTGGTGCTGGCGTCACGAACCTTGAATACGCTCATTTGGCCGAGGTGATGGCGAGAAACCCGATCGCGTCGGAAGTATTCAACTGCGCGGCACCCGATACCGGCAATATGGAAGTATTGGAGCGCTACGGTACAGAAGCCCAGAAGAAAGAATGGCTCGAGCCACTACTTGAAGGCAAGATCCGTTCAGCTTTTGCGATGACAGAGCCCGATGTCGCTTCTTCAGATGCGACTAATATTGCGACCAGCGCCGTGCTAGATGGCGATGAGTGGTTGATCAATGGCTCCAAGCACTATATCTCGGGTGCTGGTGATTCTCGCTGCAAGATCATGATCACCATGGTTGTCACCAATCCCGATGCGCCAAAGCATTTGCGTCAGTCGCAGATCCTCGTGCCTATCGATGCCAAGGGTGTCACCGTTGTTCGACCTATGTACGTTTTTGGTAAGGACGATGCGCCCCACGGGCACATGCACATCACCTTTGAGAACGTAAGAGTGCCAAAGGAGAATATTATTCTCGGTGAGGGTCGCGGGTTTGAAATTTCTCAGGGTCGTCTTGGGCCAGGCCGTATCCACCACTGCATGCGATCTATCGGCGTCGCCGAGCGAGCACTCGAGTTGTTGTGTAAGCGCGCGCTGTCACGGACTGCCTTTGGCAAGCCATTGGCTGAGCTAGGCGGTAACTATGACGTTATTGCTGATTCACGCATTGAGCTCGACATGTGTCGGCTAGCCGTTCTGAAAGCTGCCTATATGATGGATACCATCGGTAACAAGGAAGCGCGCAAGTACATTTCTGCCATTAAGGTCTCTGTACCTAACATGGCCTTGCGGGTCATTGACCGTGCGATTCAGATGCATGGTGCCTTAGGCGTGTCGCAAGACACACCGCTGGCGGCGATGTGGATGGGTCAACGGACCTTGCGTCTCGCCGATGGTCCCGATGAAGTGCATCGTCGAGTGATTGCTCGCGAAGAGCTGAAACAGTACCAGTAGGTTAAATTTGATCGAGAGTTTAGATCGATAGTCTAGATCGAGAGTTTAGATCGATAGTAAGAGTCTAATCGGGCTTTACACTGATTTAACTCCATGCAAGCGGGGCCGCGAAAGTGGTCCCGCTTTTTTTGTGGCCTTAAATAAACCACCCAGGACCAAGGGCCGATGTCCTTGCGTTTGCACTATATTGCCGCTTAAATAACGGTTTGGGCCGTCAGTTTGCCCTTCAGTGACCAACTTCAATCGCTATTGCCAGCCACCACACGACCACGGTCTCACCTGACAAAACAGGAGATTTTCAGGGGCTGCGTGGAACGGTTGAAAAATAGCCGGTCCTGTTGGCAACTGAGCGGCATCGATCATTTTTTTAGGCAGTGCTGCAGGGTTCAGTATAGTGATGATATTACGCCAGTTTAGACACTTGCTTGCCGGCCTAACCGTCGCTGTCATGCTGACTACGTTGCCAGGGCACGTTCATTCAGCTGCCGCCGGCGCAGCGCTACTCGAGGCCAATGAGGCCCGTCGTGCCTACACCAATCATTTGCCAGACCTAACGCTGAGCAGCCTGCATCGACAAGCCAGGTTGCTCGCAAGCTGGGCTGACGCGGTTGAGCGCAACGGGCGACCATTGCCACCCACCATCATGCTCGGCATTAGCCGGAGCCTGAAAGCAGCAGCGGCCGACGATCTTTTAATGCTTAGGCAAGCCTTGGATGCGGCGGCGGATGAGTTGGCTCAGAATATTGACCAGCGGGATCAGTTAGGCCAACGGCGCTATGAATCTGACGACTTGCAGGTCGGCCAGTCAACGACTATCGCACAGATTTATACCGTTGGTGCCGACCTGGGTGTCGATGCGAGGCTGCTATTGGCAAAACCCTGGGTGGTTGGTCGATTCCAGACCAACGATCCACAGGCGCCTAACCATATCAGTTTCTCGACGACCGGTAGTGCCACAATCGCCTTAACTTCAGTCGCTTGGCAGGGAATCCACGGCGGCCGCCTGCGACCAGAATTAATGCCGGTCTTACTCATCAGCGCTGGCAGTCTGGTGCCGGGAGACGAGATTCGCGTGGTGTATCATAATTTTCGGTTGCCGCAGACCGCCTCAGCAGAGTTTGATTTACCCCTTTATCTGAGCGCAACGGCCCAGGGCGATTTTCGTTTTGTGCCTGGCGAGTCGCTTGTGGTGCACGGTGACACCGTTGCAAAGTTGACTGCCAGTGCGCCCTCGCTGGTGGCGAGCGGTCAGCCCTTCGAGATTCAGGTCAGACTTGAAGACCAGTTTGGCAACCTTGCAGTAGGCGACTTGCCGTCCTTCGACATCCTTGTAGATGGTAGTCTCCAGGGCCGCCTCGCTCGAAGCGGACCGTCCAGCATGACCACAGCGCCCATTACCTTAATCGAACCGGGGCGCCATGTTATCGAAATCAGATCCAGTGGTGGCGGTATTAGGGGCGCAACGAACCCGGTGATTGTGCGCTCGAATTTAGTCGATACGATATCTTGGGTTGATCTTCACCGTCACAGTTCAGTCAGCGATGGTGTGCAATCCCGCGCTGAGATCTTACAGCAAGCTGAGGGATCTCTAGATCATTTATTGGTTGCCGATCATGACAACGCTCTCACGGGCACTGGCTGGCAACAACAATCCTCGAGCCAAAAGCTTAAAGCCTTGCACTGGACCAACCCGGTCGACCGAGGCGGTCATCACGTGCTGGTGACCCGCGGTGAGTATGATTTGCATCCAGCGCCCGCAGCAGTCTGGCCGACATTATTTGCGCTGACGTCCAGCCTCAAGCCCGCTGATTCTTTGTTAATTGCGTTACCCGAGGTCCCGGGCGACGATCGATATGCTGACCCACGGCTGTCGCGTTTGGTTGAAATCGTCAGTGGTGACGCCGGCTTTGAGTGGTATGGCCAGCGCTGGGCGCAGCGCGGATCACGAATCGGGTTTACGGGGTCCGCCGAGTCTCATACTTGGCAGACCGGGCCACCCGCTGCAGCAGGCGTTACCGCAGTTTGGCTGAAGCCTGGCGAGTCGTTGCTGGGTGCTCTACAACAGGGGCGAACCTACGTCACCAGCGGTGCTCGACTACTACTTGAGGTCACCACCAATGGCGCACAACCTGGCCAGCGGGTGGCCAACAGCACGCGACGAGTGATACAAGGCCAGGTGTTTGGCACGGCGGGTATTCGGCAGATCGATTTGTTTAAGAATGGTCAAATTATCGACACCATTCATTACGCAGGCAGGGCAGGTGATCGGTTGCTCGCCGACCAGCTGACCCTGGCAGTGACCTTCGAGTCTGACTCGAGCCCCATCGACGATCAACGGGATTTACCCCGTAATGGCCGCGAATGGCTCGGTTATATCACGCAGACGGGCGCCAGTATTACAGCGGTGACGGCCCCCGGTTTCAGAAACCCGGTGCGCCAAGCGTTCGCGCTGAATCCTGGTCAAGCCAATCGTGTGGATTTCATTACCTGGACTCGTGGCCTCCCCAGCAGTTTGTATCTGGATTTCAATCTCGCCAGCCAACCCGTGGCAGAGGATACGTTAGAATCCGGGTTGTTAGGGTCCTTGAATGATGAGCAACTTCGACTCAAAAGGGCCGAGGTGAGTGCAGTGACTTTTGACCTAAACCTCAGCGCCGGCCATGAAGACCACAGCGTGTCGCCAATGACCCGAGAAGCCACAAGTACACCGGCGATTCGGCAGCAATTAAGCCTGGCTGATGTGCTGTCTGGACCCGTGAGTCGAACCTTCAATGTGGGCGGCTATCAGGACACGATTACCTACGAACTGATTAGTCGGGATGCTGCCACTGACCAGCAATTTGAGTTTATCGATACTCGCAATCCCCGTGCGGGTGATCATTATGTCATTCGAGTGCAGCAACTCGATGATCATATGGCCTGGAGTAGCCCGGTGTGGGTGGGTGGCTTCGACTTGTGATAGCGCTAAGGTTGGCCTTGATCGTGGGCCTGCTGTGGGCCCCATGGGCGCTGTCTGCACCCATCAGCTTATGGCGAATTCAACAGGGTCCGTCGACCTTGTTTCTGCTCGGCTCGATCCATGTCGGCAAACCGAACCTGTATCCGTTGCCCGCAGCAATGGACCAGGCGTTTGCAGCGGCGGATCAGTTAGTCCTCGAAATCGACTTAGGCCTGACGTCACCCAGGGTGATGGCCGAAGCGTTGTTATCACGAGGCAGTTATCCAGCGCCAGAAAATCTATCGGCCAATCTGAGCGTGGATACGCTCAGACTGTTGACCGACTATCTACAAGCGCGTCAAACACCGCCGCAACAAACTGATTTGAGCCTGCCGACCGTACAACGCCTGCGTCCCTGGTACCTGGCGATGCTATTGAGCCTTCACGAGTTGACCGCATTGGGTTATGTGCCGGGGCTAGGAATCGATCAACATTATTACCAGCAAGCATCATTAGCGGGCAAGACTGTCTATGGTCTTGAAACGCTGGAAAGCCAAATTGCGCTGCTGGCTGCCGGTTCTCCTCGGCAACAGGATCTAATCCTGCGGTCAGCCCTTGAAACCAACCAGGAAATCGATCAAATGTTGGCGACATTGACCGGTGCATGGAAGGCCGGCGAGATCGATCGGATGTACACCCTAGCCATGGCCGATCATGCTGACTATCCAGAACTCGCGGGCCTGATGTATGAATATCTCGACCAGCGCAACCTGCAGATGGCAGCCAAGCTCAGAACCTATCTCGATGGCGATCAGACCACACTGGCTGTCGTCGGTGCGCTGCATCTGGGCGGCCAGCAGGGGCTGCTGGCGTTACTCGGTAAAGACTACGACATCGCGCAACTACAGAGCAGCGACCCTTGACACACCGGGCCGATCCGAGCGCGTTTAAACGCTATTCCTCAGTGTTCATTGGCGACAACCCTTGTGTGAATTGAATGGGGAATTTAAGCTAAGCGCGGACAGTTACCTAATGGAGAATTCAACATGAAATACCTGCACACGATGGTGCGCGTTAACGACATCGATGCATCTCTGGCGTTTTATTGTCAGCATCTCGGCCTTGAAGAGTTACGCCGCATCGATAACGAGCAGGGGCGGTTCTCCCTGGTCTTCCTTGCAGCGCCAGGTGACAGTAGCGCCCAGGTTGAGCTGACGTATAACTGGGACGGCGACGAATTAGGTGAGGGGAGTCGTAATTTTGGTCACCTGGCCTATGCGGTTGAAGATATCTATGCAACCTGTCAGCACCTGTTGGATGGGGGCGTCATCATTAACCGGCCGCCACGAGATGGCCGTATGGCTTTTGTCCGTTCGCCGGACAATATATCCATCGAATTACTTCAGACTGGCGATGCCTTAGCCCCGGCGGAGCCCTGGGTATCTATGCCGAACATCGGACATTGGTAGTATGACGGAGACCACAGTCTATTTGGTTCGCCATGGGCAAATTGATGCCAACGTCGAGCGTCGCTGGTTCGGCTCAACTGATAGCAGTTTGAATGCCAAGGGACAACAACAGGCGGATCGACTGGCCTCGCTGTTCAAGAAGCAATATCCAACAATTACAGCGAGTTATAGCAGCCCTTTGAAGCGAACTATGAGCACCGCGAAAGGCCTGACCGGTGAATTCTTTGAACCAGCCAAAGCCCATCCTGGCCTTCGGGAATATGCCATTGGTGAGTTTGAAGGCCAACACTTTGATGTGCTGCACGCCGAGCATCGGTTTTTCGACAAGGTGGCGGCCGACGCAGATTATGCGCCTAGTGGTGGTGAATCCGTGAATCAGGTCCGAGATCGCATGTTGGCCACGCTGGAGGAGTTACGTCTGGGCCATGTGGGCGAGGAGATTGCGGTGATTAGCCACGGCGCCGCCATGGCCATTGCGCTGGCGACATTGCTGACGGGCAGTGCGTTGCCCTTCAACGATTATCATATGGATAATACCGGTGTCAGCAAGCTGGTTCTTGGCAAGACGCCCAAACTGGTGTTTTTTAATCATGTTACCCATCTCGACGGGCTTTAAGGGCGCAGGTGGTGTGGCGCCCGCACCCTGAAGCATTGAGTGCCAGCCTGTTACAACCGAAGACCGTTGAATTGAGCCCCGTGGCCGGCTGCACACCCTATGAAAGTGGGCGTTAATGTCGTCTTAGCACGGGGCTTGCGTCTGGCAGCACTTGATTTGGTTCAGTTATTCGCCAAATCAAATTGCGCGGCCCCTTCAATTCAGGTACAAATCATTAGAGAAGTTTAATATACGAGTCAGCTCAAAATTTACGTAAACAATTCAGGTAAAAAGGCACACGATGGTAGATAGCATTGACGAATTGTCCGATCGCCGCAATGAAGGGGTTGCCCTGAACTTAGCCATGGGCATCGATCGGGACGAGGTGCTCATTGCTGCGAAAGAGCTGCTGGATCAGCTGACAACCCAACCTGCTGTGTTGTTCCAGATAGGGCAGCATTTCGCCACAGAGACAGCCGCCATTCTTATGGGCTTCAGTTCCCTCGATCCGAGTACTGATCGACGGTTTGCAGATCCAGCCTGGCAAGAAAATGGGTTTTTCAAACGCGTAGCTCAGTATTATATGGCCTGGGGTGCGGCGCTCGATGAATGGTTAGACAGGAGCGAACTAGAAGCTTTTAATGACAAGCGAGCCAGGTTTCTGCTCGGCATATTGAAAGACTTAGCCGCACCGGTTAACAGCTTCGCGGGTAACCCACAGGCATTGAAAAACCTCTTTGATAGCCGTGGCCAAAGCCTTGTGAGCAGTATCCGCAACATTATCGATGATCAGCAACATAACTATGGTTATCCCGCGGTGGCTGATCGCAACGCGTATATTATCGGCAAGGACGTGGCGGCGTCCAAGGGTGCTGTGGTCTATCGGGATGAATTGCTCGAGCTAATTCAATACGAACCGATTGTCAGTCAGGTGCATGCTACGCCTTTTTTGTATGTCTTCAGTCAAGTGAATCGATTTTACCTGGGCGACCTGACGCCCGATCGAAGTTTGTTTCAAGAGTTACTCAATGCCGGGATACCCGTTTACGCTGTGAGCTGGCGCAATCCTACCGTCGACAACCGAGCTTGGGACTTGCACGTCTATGCGGAGGGTATTATTCACTGTATCGAGATACTCCGAGCCATCAGCGGGGCCCCTAAGGTTAATCTGATGGGGCTTTGTGCCGGTGGTATTACCACCGCCGCGGCTGCCGGATTACTGCAGGCCCGAGGCGAAGATGTCATCAACAGCCATTCGCTATTCGTGAATATTCTCGACAACCATACCGAGGATAGTGATTTTGGGCTGTTTGTATCTGAGACTTCCATACAAACGCAGAAAGCCCGGGTTCAGGCAAAGGGCATCTTCGATGAAAAAGAGGTATTCGAGATGTTCGCCTGGCTGACGCCAGAGGCGAGCGTGATGGCGTTCTTTCGAGATAATTATCTGCTGGGCAAACCGCCACCGGTGCACCCCTTGCTGTTTTGGTCGATGGACTACACGCGGGTACCCGCAGGACTGCAATGTGACTATCTGGACCTGGCCTGGGAAAATAAACTCGCAACAAAACAGCTGAAGTTGGATGGTCAGGCTATTGATTTATCGAAGATTAGTTATGATACCTTCGTCATGGCGGGCAGTACCGATCATATTACGCCTTGGCGTGGCTGCTATCGCACCACCCAGTTGCTGGGCGGTAAAGTTGATTTCGTACTCACCAACCAAAATCATACCCAGACCATCAGCAACAAACCGAATAAGCACATGAAGTACTGGATGGCACCGAGTTTGCCCGCAGACAGTGACGAATGGATTCAGCAAGCGGTTGTCTACCCAGGATCCTGGCGAGAGCACTGGATCGACTGGTTGAAACAGCGCTCCGGGGCCTTGAGCACGCCAGCTGAAAACCTCGGTAGTGATGAGTATCCGCCGTTGGATCTCGCCCCTGGTCGCTACGTGTTAGAGCGATAGCCGTGGCAGTCTCTAGTTTCAAACACGATTTATCATTATAAATGTTACTAAACAAAAGGATGCGAGGTCTTAATGGCAACTTACATTATGTTGAGTACCCTGACCGATGACGGCCGCAAAACACTCAAGGAACGACCCGAGCGGCTGCGCGAGGTCAACAAAGAGGTTGAGTCCATGGGAGCGCGGGTGATCGCACAGTACGCAGTCATGGGCGGCTATGATTTTGTCAATATTATTGAGGCACCGACCAATGAGGTCATGGCCAGGCTCGCCGTTGAGTTAGGTTCTCGAGGGTCTATCAAAATCACGACCTTGCCAGCGATCAGTGTTGATGATTTTGTCGGCATTCTTTCAGGGCAAGCGCCAGGCGGGGATTAGCCCATGCCAGCTTACGTGCTGCTATCCAAGCTAGGCACTGACGGGATGCGCCAGATACTGGCGGAACCGGACAAGCTTCGAGGCGTGCGGCGGATACTCGAGGAATACGAGGCCAATATTCTTGAGGACTACCATCTTCTGGGTATGTACGATCACTGTACTGTATTTGAAGTCTCCGATAACTTTCGAGCACAGAAGGCGATCCTCCATGAAGAGCTTACCAGCGCGCCAGATACCACGCTGTTAGCCGCCATCGACTTCCCTCTGTTTGAGCGCATGGTTAAACAGGAGATTCGTACCGATGGCCCACACCGCTGGCAGATCAAGTGGTGGGCTAAGCTGACTCGCCTCGCGTTTCGCTGGTATCACTACTCCAAGCACATGTGGCGTTATGCGAAGCCGTTTACAGTCACGGGAATGGAGAATTTTAAAACCGTTAAGGGGCCCTGCATCACGGTGGCGAATCACAGTAGCCATTTGGATGCCATCGCTCTGTATCACTGCCTACCACAACGGCTGAAGTGGAATATCTATTTTGGCGCTGCCGCGGATCGCTGGTTTCTGAAAAATGGCGGTGGGCGCAAGGAGTTGGCACTGCAACCTTGGTATAACTCGCTGATTGGCGGTAATTTTCCTATTCGTCGAGGCGGCGGATCGGCGACCCTGGACTATAGTAAATGGCTGTTGCAGCAAGGGGCTAATTTGGCCATTTTCCCCGAGGGCACACGCTCCACCAGTCGCAAACTGTCGCGCTTTAAACATGGTGTGTCGATTCTGGCCTTGGATTGCAACGTGCCCGTTGTGCCCGTGTATTTAACGGGGCTCTCTCAGCTTCGCCCGAAAGGGTCGCGAGAAGTGTCGGCAGGCCCTGTGACCGCGAATATTCAACCGGCGATTTACTTTGCGGAAGGGACCACGATTCCTGAAGCAACCCGGATCATTTACGATGCATTGAACGATGTCCACCAACGGGTTCTAAGCCATGGACCGCAAGCGGCACGATGGGATTATGTCAGCGTGGCGGATGCTGACAGCACGGAAATTAAAACCACTGGCGAGTAGCGAGCTAGATTAAGCCTCGCTGGCACCTGACTGCTTGGCGGGAAACAGTCTATCGAGCCAGCGCAGGACATCATCCATGACCTCGTCACGGTTCGGCGCATTCAGCATCTCATGCCGACCCTCGGGGTAAAATGTAGTCTCTATCTGCAGGTCGGCTTTTGCATATTGTTTCAACAAGCGGTTTAGATCAGCCATCTGGTTATGCACGGGATCATCGCTGCCAGAGAACAGATACAGGGGCAGGTTTGCGGGTATCTTCTCCACCTGCTGCTGAGTTTGAGTCCAGGCAGCGCCTTTAAAAATATCCAGCAGACTGGCCGGGAAGGGCACAAAACCGCATAGAGGATCGTCCATATAAGCCCTGACTTGCGCACTATCCCGGCTCAGCCATTCAAATCCTGTGGGTTCGGGCGTCGCGGCCGCAAACGCCTTATTGGCATTGCCGAACACCAGTTGTTGCAGGATGGGGCTCTCTTGCAGGGGGCCGAGCCGCCAAGCCTCAAAGCGACAAATCTGGCGTACCAGCCAGGACAGCAGCGGGTGGGCAAAACCGGGGCTGCCAGAAATGATGACGCCATCGAGGCTGGCACCATAGCGCTCGATATATTGCTCGGTAAGCATGGAGCCCATACTATGACCGAACAGGATCCTGGGGACACCCGGGTAATCCTTGGCATATTGTTGGTTCATCTCGTGCAAATCTAAAAGCGTTCTATTCCAGCCATCAATGCCGAAATCGCCCAGCACCGTGGCGGTCTCGCCGTGGCCACGGTGATCATTGATATAGACCGCATAGCCTGCGGCATTGAGCTGCTGCGCAGTCCACTCATAACGGCCGCCGTGCTCGCCCATGCCATGGGCGATATGGATGATCCCGCGGGGTTTTGCTGCAGGCAACGAGTAATAACAATGCACCGGGTGGTTGTCACTGGCGGTAAAGGTCAGGGTGTCGAGGGACATAGGCTTATGACTCTGATTGAGCGCGGACTTAACTCTGGTTCAAATTTGGTTTCCGGCGGTTAGCTCAAGGCGCGCCGGTACGCAGAATTCTGTCGATGGCCTGAGCCACACCATCCTCGGTATTGGCCGCGGTGACCGCAGTCGCAGCAGCTTTGACCGCATCGCTGGCTTGACCCATGGCAACCGACGCACCACTGACTTTAAACATCTCAATATCATTCTCGGCGTCGCCAAAGGTAATCACCTGCGCGGGTTGAATTCCCAAATGCTGGCAGCTGGCCAGCAATGCTTCGCCCTTGTTGGCGGCTTTAGCGGTGATGGTGATGATGATCTTGCCGTTCGGTCCGATGGAGTCATAGATGTTAACCTGGTCAGCATAACGCAACTTTAAATCACCCTTAATAATTTCATTGATGGCCGACCCCTGAATAGCGGCAATGCGAGGCGCCGCGTGCGCGTTGGTCGAGAGTTGCGGTACCCAACGCATCTCAGGAGATAGCAGGCCTGGGCTAGGCTCGCCGTCGAGTTTGAGTATCACTTCGTCAGCGACCGTCACCGTCGCGACACAACGTTGCTCGTTGCACAAAGCATACAGTTCAGCGACGAATGCTGCTGGTAGCCGATGATCAAAAATATCCCGCTGACTGTCAGGCAGATAAACCTGTGCACCACTGCAGGCGATGATGGGTTGCGCCAGGCCTATTTGGTCAGCAATACGTTGGGCCATATGCCGCCAGCGGGCGGTGGCGATAATGATCGCTAATCCCGCGGCATGGGCTGCCGCCACGGCGTCTCGATTGCGCGCGGAGAGGTCTTCACCGACTAAAAGTGTGCCATCGAGGTCGATCGCCAAGGCTGTATAGGACATAGAAATACCGGATACTGGACAAGTTAGGTTAACGCTAGCATGATCAAATCCATTAGGCTATCGCAGGCCAGCCTGGCACCAGAATCAATAGCTAAGGAGTGACGATGAAACAAGCCGCATGGCTGGCACAAGTGGTGGAGGAAGCGCTGGAACCTGACTTGCCGATTTGTGATCCGCACCATCATCTCTGGGATCATCCCGGTAGTCGTTACCTGTTGGACGAGATTTTGCAGGACACGAGCAGTGGCCATAATGTGGTCAGCACCGTGTTCGTCGAATGCGGCTCCATGTATCGTGCTGGCGGCGAACGCCAGCTGCGACCCGTGGGTGAAACTGAGTTTGTTCAGGGTATCGCGGCCATGAGTGCCAGCGGCCAGTATGGTCCCACCCGAGTCGCCAGCGGCATCGTTAGTCATGCCGATCTGAGCCTTGGGCGCGAAGTCAAGACAGTGCTCGAAGCGCATATGGCGGCCAGTCCCAATCGTTTTCGTGGTATTCGACACGCGACCGGCTGGCATGGGTCCGACGCGATTCGTAACTCCCATAGTAATCCACCACCGGGGCTGATGCTGGACGCTACATTTAGAGAAGGTTTCAGTCAGCTGAATCCCCTGGGCTTAACCTTTGACGCTTGGTTTTATCATCAGCAGATGGCTGAGTTTGTGGATCTCGCGCGAGCTTTTCCGGAGACCACCATTATTCTTGATCATTTCGGCGGGCCACTGGGCATCGGCCCCTATGCGGGACAGCAGCGCGAAGTTTTTGCCGCTTGGCGAGACAGTATTTCGGCATTGGCAGACTGTCCTAATGTCCACTTCAAACTGGGTGGTATCAATATGAAAGTGAATGGCTTTCTCTGGCACCAAAGGGCTTTGCCACCGAGTTCTGATGAGCTTGTGGACGCCACCGGCGCCTATTATGAGCACTGCCTGGAGATCTTTGGTGCCCAGCGCTGCATGTTCGAAAGTAATTTCCCCGTGGATAAGAGCTCCTGCTCCTATCAGGTACTCTGGAACGCGTTTAAGAAACTCTCCCGTAGTCTCTCTGCTAGTGATCGGGCCGCCTTATTCCACGATACAGCAACTCGAGTCTACCGTTTATGAGTCTCACACCCGTGAAACGTCGTTGGTTGTTAACCCGCATTGTCCAAGGTTTTACTGTGACCGGCCTGGGGTTTTTAACTTATCCTTTCCTGAAGTCTTGGATACCCGCGTTTTCTGAGGATACCAGTCTCGATGTTTCCCTCGAGGCGCTGGCACCGGGTGAGTCCCGCCTGGTGCGTTGGCGCGGTCGTAATCTGTTTGTCCAACGGCGGTCTCGAGAGATGCTTCGCAGTCTAGAAGCCTCTGAGCTGGCCCTAAAGGATCCAACCTCTCTTGACTCGTCTCAGCCGGCATTTGCGGCAAACAACTTCAGATCTCTGCGTCCGGAAGTCTTTGTGACCTACAGTAATTGTACCCATTTGGGTTGTGAGGTCAGCGCCGTCAATAAAGACGGGATTGGCTTCAAATGCCCATGCCATCAGAGTGATTATGATCTGGCGGGTCGCGTGTTGGTCGATGCTGCGGCGCCGACCAATCTGGAAATCCCGCACTATCAGTTTGTATCAGGCAATATCATTCGGTTGGAGCTAGCCGAAGACAGCCAGGTTTAATGCCGATGAAGCATCTACTGATTGTCTTTCACAGTAAGGATGGCACCACTGGCAAGATGGCAGAGGCTGTGGCGAGGGGCTGTGAGCACCCGGATATCGAGATTGAGATCCGCTTGCGTGTCGCCCAGGCTGCGGACGTTGATGATCTTTTATGGGCAGATGGATTGATTCTGGGCACTCCGGAAAATTTTGGCTACATGTCCGGCGCGATGAAAGATTTTTTTGATCGGACTTTTTATCCTGCCGAGGGTAAAGTTGAGGGCTTGCCCTACTGCATTTTTATCAGTGCATCTAATGATGGCACCGGGGCCCTCACGAGTATTCGGCGAATCGCGAGCGGTTTTCCCTTCAAAGAGGTGCAGGAACCCATTATTTCCCGTGGCAACGTGACGCCCGAAACCCTGGAGCAGTGTGAAGAATTTGGCCTGTATATGGCTGCCGGCATCGAATCCGGCATTTTCTAGTCAGGCTTTCAGCCCGCAACCGCATCGAAGATCAGATGGATTCGGCGATTACGTTTGCCTTTGTTCTCTATTTTAGACACGCGTACCGGACCTATTTCTGCAGTGTTACGTATATGCGTACCACCACAAGGCTGGTAATCAACAGTCTCAATGCGCACCATACGAATGCTACCTGACCCCCGAGGTGGTTGAACTGACATCGTTCTCACAAGCCCAGGGTTAGCATCCAACGCCGCATCATCAATGGTTTCCAGGCTGATCGCCTTGGCCCCTTGAATTAATTCATTGAGGCCTGCGGTCAACGCATCTTTATCCAGTTGCAGATCGCCAATATCAAAATCGAGCCGGCTTTTTTCAGCACCTACTGAACCACCGGTGACTGGCGCTGGTATCAAAGAGCCCAGCAGATGCAGGCAGGTGTGCATTCGCATATGCCGGTAGCGCCGATCCCAGTCGAGGGTCATGCTTATCATGTCACCGACTTGCAGCGAGTGGTCAGCGGTGTCGATGAGATGGCAGATACTAGTCGGCGCTTCACCCTTGCGGGTATCCAGCACTCGGTACTGCACATCACTTGCCTGCGCGGCGGGCTGGACCGAGCCGGTATCGCCGGGTTGACCACCACCCTCGGGATAAAACAGGGTTTGGTCAAATTCCACCCAGGCCCCATCAACTGCCGTCACCTTGGCATCCAAGGTTTGTAAATAAGTGTCTGAATAGAAAATTTTTGCGGTCATTGATCTTCCACACGGTGGCAAGTGAAACGGTAATGTATCATGAAAAAATGTAATCGAGAGCACAGGAGCAGCTTACATGAAATTATTCGATCTGAAGGGAAAAACAGCCATTGTCACTGGTGGTAATGGCGGGATTGGACTCGGCATTGCCCGCGGCCTTTCAGAGGCCGGCGCCAACCTGGTCATCGTCGGCCGCAATGTACAGAAAAACCAGAGGGCCGTGGCTAGCCTGCGAGCTGAAAACCGCCCCTGTCTGGGACTGGCTTGTGATGTGAGTCTGAAAGAGGATATTGATCGTTGTATTGAAGACACCCTGACGGAATTTGGCCGCATCGATATCCTGGTCAACAACGCCGGCGTCTCTGGCGGTGGCGCGCCAGAGAAATTGCAGGATGAGGTCTGGGATGAAGTGCTGGATATCAACCTGAAATCAGTATTGAAATTCTCTCAGGCGGTATACCCGCATCTGAAGAGTGCTGGCGGCGGCAAGATCATCAATATTGGGTCCATGTATTCCATCTTCGGTTCACCCACCGTCTCACCCTATGCGGCTAGCAAAGGTGGTGTCATTCAGCTAACCAAATCCTTGGCCGTCGCGTGGGCGCGCCAAAATATTCAGGTCAATGCGCTGCTGCCAGGCTGGATCAGCACCGAGATGACGGCGCCGGCCATGGACAACAAAGCTTTTTACGAGCTGATCATTGCGCGCACTCCAGTTGCCCGATTCGGCAAACCCGAGGAACTGGCCGGCGCAGCGGTGTTTTTGGCCTCAGCTGCTTCGGATTTTGTGACCGGGATATCCTTGCCGGTGGATGGCGGTTACAGCGTCACTTAAGGCTTAATTGTCCTGCGGAAAACCCTGGGACAATTTGCCCGAATTGATGTTGTCTAAGGGATAAATCGGTCGGCGAACATGGTGGAATTTGAGCTGATTATAGTCAGAGGTACAAACTCCAAGCCCAGCACATTCGATAAGTTCTTTAGCGATCGGCTTAAATGTAGCGCGGTAATGTATTCGACTCTTCAGCATCAGAAAGCGTTTTTTCAACGGATCAATGCCCAAGCTAGTGAAGCAACCCAGATCATAGGGTTCAAAATGACGGCTAATCACGATAATTTGAACGTTGCCGGTGTCGAGCACCACCGTGGCTCCCATATTGATCGCCGACCCCGTACCCATAGGCCCGGAGACCACAAACTTGCCGTCTGAGATCAAGCGAACTCGACCGCTGACAGTGAGAGGGGTGCTTTGTTGCGCGAGCGCATCCAGATGAAACCGGGCACCCAAGTTCACCGTCGCGTCCTGTCCGACCCCGACGGCAATGAGTTCAGCCACTGCGATGGGATCATAAATGGCGAAGACGGCAACGTCTTCCAGGCCCTGACGAAGTATTTCTCGAAGCACTTCAGTCGTGTCCATGGTGCCGCCCGAGGCGGTATTATCATAGTGATCGAGGAGGATCACTGGGCCTTCACCAGAGGCATTCGCAGCCGTCTCAGCGGCGGCGACCGAGTCAGGTAAAGACGTCACTTGATAAACAAATGCGGCACGTTGGGCCCAAGCCATTTCTAGCAGTTCATCGCGCAAGGCCTCTGCCAGTGCTGGGTCATTGTCAGTGGTTACCACCACGCTCAGACCCGCGTTATAAATATCGGCATGGGGAAAACCTGTAAAGAGGCTTACAGCCACCGCTTCACCCGCTTCCATTTCAGCGACCCGATGTTGCAGGGCTTTGTTGGGCATGTCATCGGTGCCTTGGCGCATAACATGGGGCAACATAGGACAATTTCCCCAGGCGGTGACGGGCTGTATTTCACCGCGCATAAAGGCCAACAGGGCCCGCGCTGCACGCTCACCGGTTTGAAACATATCGATATGCGGGTAGGTCTGAAAGCCGGTAATGATTGTCGAGTTATCGACCATGGCCGGATAAACATTGGCATGCATGTCTAACGCCACACCGATGGGCATATCAGGATAGAGCTGGCGCAAGCGGGTGAGCAGGTTGCCTTCACCGTCTTCTAGCGTCTCGGTGACCATGGCACCATGCAATTCCAGCAGGACGCCATCACAACCCGAGGCTTGCTCACAGATCAATTGACAGATGTACTCATAGGCATTGTCTTCTACTGGACCTGATGGGGGCGCGCCGGCCGCAATCGGCGTCACGATTTCTGCGCCTGCCGCTTGTGCGACAGCCAACATACCGCCCATGGCCAGCGCTCGACCACTGACTTCAACTAGGGCCTGATCGCCTTCTGGTGGGGCTGCGCCATTGCCGAAGCGCGTCAACGGGGTTGGTACCGGAGAAAAGGTGTTGGTTTCGTGGCTCATCATCGCAATCAGTAATTTCATCGACTTGACTCTTGGTTAGGGCGCTGTAACGATAGTGGACTGATTTGATTCAATCGGCTAGTCCAAGCAAGGCATTAAAGCGGAGTTTGTGCTGGCAAGGGGTTGAGTTTGTGGCAATTTTCACGTTAGGAGTCCGTCATGAAACTACATAGTCCGCTCTGTGATCTTTTTGGTATTGAGTACCCCATTGTACTGGCAGGGATGGGCGGGGCCAGTACCCCTGAACTTGCCGCTGCAGTCTCTAATGCCGGTGGACTCGGTGTCCTCGGTGCCGCAGCTTGTCAGCCAGAACAGTTACGGGAATGGATTCAACGCACCCGCGCCCTGACCGATAAACCCTTTGGCGTCGACACATTACTCCCCGCATCTGTTCGGCGAACCGCGCAAACTCAGGGTGATGGACGAGCCGATCCCGCTGACCAACTGGCAGACCACCTTAAGTTTGCTCGGGATTTTATGGCGCAGGAGGAGTTGCCGATGCCGATCAGCCATGGCGGCGGGCAGAGCGTCGGTGGCGGTAATCTGCAGGTTTTCAGCAAAGAATTTTTTGATGCCCAGATGCAGGTCATCATTGAAGAGCGTGTGCCAGTCTATGCGGCGGGATTAGGTAATCCCGGCCCCTGGATGGCCGAGTTGCGCTACAACGGGACTCGCGTGATGGCGGTGGTTGGGGCTGTGCGGCACGCGATCCAAGTGGCGGCCATCGGGCTCGATGCTATCGTCGCCCAAGGCCATGATGCCGGTGGCCATAACTCGCCGGTGGGTGCAATGGCGCTGATTCCTCAGGTCGTCGATGCGGTTGGCAATGTACCGGTACTGGGTGCAGGCGGCATTGGCGATGGCCGCGGGGTTGCTGCAGCCATGATGTTAGGTGCCGCAGGCGGCTGGATTGGCACGGCGTTTTTGGCGGCGGAAGAGTCTGGTATTGCCCAGCATCAGAAGCAGGCACTGGTTGAAGGCACGGAAGAGGGCACTGTGATTTCCCGTTCTGTGACAGGCAAACCCGCAAGGATTATTCGGAGCAAATGGACCGACGCCTGGGAGCAAGCGGATATTCAGCCATTACCCATGCCTTACCAAGGCATGGTCTCAGGGCCTGTCATGGCGGCGGCCGGTGCCGCTCACCGGGCCGATATCAACCCAGGATTTGCAGGCCAGGGCATGGGCTTGATCAAGTCGATTCGGCCCGCCGCAGATATTCTTCTAGAGATCGTTGAAACCGCTGAAGCGAGCCTATCCAGGGCGACCTACTTTATTTGACAACCTGGATCTAAAATCGATCCGGGTTGCGGCGAGATGGCCGGTATAAGCGCCACCAGCTTGC
>JABBAY010000105.1 GCA_018607725.1 K189A clade bacterium | reverse complement strand
ATCGAGATTGAGATTACTGACTCCCCGGAACATAATTTTGACCCAGTACCTAATTCACGTTCACTGCGCTTGTTGTTTCGCGCCTGACTACCAACTCACCCCTGCAGCGGTTGAGCGGTGCTCGTTTAAACCTCCACTATCAATGGGTTAGCAGGCAGATGCGTGGCGAGAATCTCAATGCTCCACAAAACCACACTTTTACCCACTTTTCCTCACTATGCACAATAAGAAGGTCGCGAATTCTTGTCAAGCCATGAAAGAGGGAATTTGTCGTTAAAACACAATGACTTAGGAGAAGCTCTGGAAGTTACGGGTTATCTGGATAGATAAGAAGAGGCAATACATGGAGATAAGATCACAAGTTAAAGTGGTTTCTTAAGTTGTGCAGCGGTTAGAACTTATTAGCATAAAAAAAAGGTTTTTCAGCCCAAAATGAACCTTCCAACAATCGAATTCTACGCGCGACAGAGCCGCAAAACGCAGAATTTCTGCGTGAGATTTTCGCTGAAAACATTGAAGGAATTAAAAAGTAGAGAGTTGACCGTAAGCCGGGTTCTGTCGAGGACAATCATTCATCTACGATACATGTCGCCATGCATCTTTAGCGACCTACCCGAATCCAATTGCGGGCCGCAACGATGGATTCCTATTTGGTCTTGCTCCGAGTGGGGTTTACACTGCCACGAACCGTTACCGGTCGCGCGGTGCGCTCTTACCGCACCTTTTCACCCTTACCATTGAACTGGCGAACCAGGACTTTGGCGGTCTATTCTCTGCTGCACTTTCCGTAGGCTCACGCCTCCCAGGCGTTACCTGGCACTCTGCCCTATGGAGCCCGGACTTTCCTCTACCGCCGCTGCCATAAGCAGGGCAATAGCGATTGCCTGGTCAACTCTCTATGCGCAGTATACAGTCATTGGTGTCAAATAGGCGCTAACTTATCTTGCTGTCGCATTTGAACCGCCAGGTCGTACAAGGCTTTCTTGCTCTCACCAGTAATCTGACTGGCTATCTCTGCGGCGCGCCGGGGTGGCATTTCCGGCAGCAAGAGTCCCATAATCCGTCTCGCTTCATATTGCTCAGAGGATAACCGGGCATTGCCAATGCCCGCCACCAGCAACACAAACTCCCCGCGCTCCGGGATATATTTTGACTCGAGGTGAGCAATCGCTTCGCCCACAGGCCCGTGCCAAACCTGCTCAAATCGTTTAGTCAGCTCTCGCGCCAACGTCACTTGCCGATCTTCGCCAAGTACTTCGGCGATATCCAACAACGCGTCCCGAATTCGATGGGGCGCTTCATAAAACACCAGCGTCTGAGATTCCTGACTCAATTGCTGCAGATAGCTCTGTCGCGCCACACGTTTAGCTGGCAGAAAACCCTCGAAACTAAACCGGTCTGTGGCCATGCCCGAGACGGACAGCGCCGCTATCACGGCGCTGGCACCTGGAATCGGAATGACTTGAACACCATTCGCGAGAGCCGCTTGGACCAGACGATAGCCTGGATCTGAGATGAGTGGCGTGCCCGCATCCGAAATCAACGCGACGGTTTGACCCTCAGCCATCAACGTCAACAAGCCCTGCGTGGAAGCCGCTTCATTGTGATCGCGGTAGCTCACCAGACGACTGGTAATCCCAAAATGATCTAGCAGTGAACGGCTATGACGCGTATCTTCAGCAGCAACTACATCAGCATCCGTTAGCACCTGAATGGCGCGCAGGGTCATATCATCGAGATTACCGATGGGCGTCGCAACAATATACAGGCAGCTCACAACAGCGATTCCTTCATGCCAGTCCTGGCAGCAGTATTAACGGGTGATTTGACGGGCACAATCTTACGGCGAGCCTGCCACAAATCGGTTAGGATGGCACTTATAGACCGTGACATCCAGCGAATCTACCCAGAGATCCAAAGCGCAGCCATGACCAGCCCCATGATAAACTCCGTGATTCCAGGCTCTTTACCAAGACCCCTTATTTATCTGGCCGTCTTGATCAGCCTGGTAGCCTGTGGCTCGCAGCCGGCTAGAGACAAGCCTGCGAAATCATCTCAGGCAAGCGCAATAACAGCGACCCAAACTCAGAACATCCAGCAACTGCTACTCACCGCCGATCGCAGTACCGTGGCCCGCGCTGACGAGCTAAAAATTATAGCCGCAGAACTGGCATTGACTAACGAAGATGCTATCCAAGCCCAAAAAATTCTCGCCCTCGTCTCCCAAACACCGCCGATACCGCTGCTGCAGCGCTTTATACTTGCGCAAGCTCGAGTGGCCTTACGCCTTGAGCTACCGCAATTGGCTCTCCAATGGCTCGCTGACAATCGGCTCGTCGGTATCCCGATGACCAGCGCCGATCAACTGGCCCAGGGCGAACTCAGGGCCCAGGCCTATCTGCTGGCGCGAAGTTACCTGGCTAGCGCTCGTGAAAAGATCGCTTTTGACCCCTTGCTGAGCGAAGCAGCAAAAAATGCCAATCACGACAGTATTTTTGACACGCTGTTATCGATACCTACCAGAATTCTCACCACCCAGGCTGAAGCCGCCATCACTAGCGACTTGCGCGGCTGGCTGTCCCTGGCGGCGATGACCCAGCAATATCAATCTGACCCGGTCTTGCAGCTCCAGGCACTGAATAATTGGCGTCGAGTATGGAGTTATCATCCGGCCGCAACGCGATTGCCGATGAGCTTGCAACTATTGACTGAAGTCGTTCGAGATCAACCGAAGATCATTGCTCTTTTGCTACCACTGCAAGGCGATCTTGGACTCTACGGCCGCGCGATCCGAGATGGTATCTTGGCCTCTCATTATCAGCGTCATGGTCAGGCTGAAATTAAGCTTTTTGATACTAGCGATGCCGATGTGGAAACACTTTTACTGGAAGCCAAGGCCGCTGGCGCGGAACTCGTGATCGGCCCCTTGAGCCGGGAGAATGTCACCTTACTCGCCAAAGAACAGCTATCAATACCCGTACTGGCATTGAATAGGAGTATAGACGCCACCGATAACCCGGCGCTCTACCAATTCGGCCTCGCTCCTGAAGATGAGATTTATCAAATAGCCGACCAGGTCTACAAAGATGGGCAACGTAACGCACTCATGATTTATCCTAGCGGCGAGTGGGGTAATAGAAATGCCGCCGTATTCCAAAAATACTGGTCCGGTTTGGGCGGCAACGTCATCGACAGCGCGGAATATACCAACCAAAAAGACTATTCAGATTTGATCAAGACCCTGCTGGGCGTCGACAAGAGTGAGACGCGCAGCACCGATTTACGGCGCATCATCGGCGAGCGCTTTGAATTTACGCCCCGTCGGCGTCAGGACATAGACTTTGTGTTCTTGCTCGCGAATTCAGCACAGGCGCGTGGTATTAACCCGACCCTCGCGTTCTATTACGCAGAAGATATCCCGGTTTATGCAACCTCGAACATTCACGATAGTAGCCATTCAAAAATTGAGGCTCTCGACCTCAATGGTATTCGATTTTCTGAAATTCCCTGGAAGTTGATGGAAATTGACGCCTATCAGCGTCAAATCCAAACAACTTGGCCAGCTGCAGGCGCGCAGCTTTCTGCTTTCTATGCCTTGGGCGTCGATGCTTATCAACTCTATCCAAGACTAAAACAGCTCAAGGCTCTCAGAAACAGCAAGATTAATGGCGTCACCGGTGTTCTTCGGCTCAACCAGGATAATGTCATTACTCGAGAATTGATGTGGGGCCGATTCGAGAACGGCCGTGTCACCATCATGCCAGCGATCACCGATGCATCATGAATGAGACCAACATCCAACGGGGCAACGACGCCGAAGACAGGGCGCTCGCATTCCTTGAGACGCAAGGGCTTAGGCTGGTGACCCGCAATTTTCTCTGTAAGGTCGGTGAAATTGACCTTATCGTCCGCGACCAGACCACTGTGATATTTGTCGAAGTCAGATATCGCCAAGACACTTCACGGGGCACGGGAGCTGAGACAGTAACTCGTAGTAAAATGATTAAGATAATTAACTCGGCAAGATATTTTCTCACGCAGCAGCCCATTTATGCTGAATTAGACTGTCGCTTCGACGTAATTTCAATCTCCGCATCCCTTGACTGGATTCAGAACGCGTTCACTCTGGACGATACATTGCAAAAGGACTCAAGATAATGCTCTATTGGCTCTCATCCACTACGCCGCGCTACGCGCTGATCGTGTTGGCGTTGCTTGCGACACTGCATGGTTGTGCTAGCGTCTCTGGGCCGACCTCTGAAGACTATGGTAGCCGTACACTAGGCACAGTTTGGGACGACCAGATGATCGAATCGAGAGGCAAAGCCGTCATTCGCGCAGCGAAACCTGAACTCCAGGATGCCCACCTAGGGGTCACCAGCTTTAATGGTATGGTGCTACTGACCGGGCAGGTTCCCTCGGAAGAGACCAAACAAGCCGCTACCACCGCCATCAAGGATATGCGCAAGGTCCGTACGGTGCATAATGAACTCGAGGTTGCCGGCCCCACAACCATGATGGCGCGAACCAACGACGCGTGGCTAACCACCAAGGTGAAAACTGTCTTAATAACCAACGAGGAAACCGATGCCAGTCGCGTTAAAGTCGTCACTGAAAATGGTGTTGTTTACCTGATGGGATTACTGTCGAGAGCAGAATCAGAAGCCGCAGTAGAGAGAACCAAACAAGTCTTCGGCGTTCAAAAAATTGTTAAGATATTCGAGTATATCAACTAGCCAAAAGCGATTACTGGCGGGCGATTAAACCGCGCTATACCGCACCTAGCCTATGCTTGCTTAGCAGGCTGTGACTTGATGCTAGATTCGCATACACTTTTGCTTATTTGATCACTTTGAGAGATGGCGGGCCTTTCTTCAACGCCTTGGGTGGCGTTGGCTCAGGATCTTTTTCGTCCCGGGGAAACCACATACCCTCGCCATTTTCTTTCGCTACGATCCCAAGCACGGCGCGCATTGGCGCATGAATGTAATGGGGCACGCCACCAAATCTGCCACTAAAGGCCAAATGGCTATCGTCGATAAGCAGATCACGTATTGCTGAAGGGCTAATATTCAGCACTATCTGATCATCTTTGACGTAGTCCAGCGGAACCTGTGTATCAGCAACCGTCGCATCCAGAACAAGGTAGGGCGTCAGGTTGTTATCAAGAATCCATTCATTAATAGCGCGAAGCAGGTAGGGTACAGACGATGTCATAGTCATGAGTCTTTCCCCTCCTGCAACCTGTAGGACAACGTTAGTCCCGCATATCCATTTCCGCTTCAGACAAACTCGCCTGAAACGCATCTCGATCGAATATCTGATCCATATAAACAAGAATTGATTTTGCTTGCTTAGGCGGCAACTCTATTCCCATCGCCGGCAAGCGCCAGAGTATCGGCGCGACGCAGCAATCGACCAGCGTAAATTCGTCGCTCATAAAATAAGGCTTCTCGGAAAAAATCGGCGCGATAGAAATCAAACTCTCACGCAGTTCTTTACGCGCCTTTTCAATCACATTTTCTTTCGCCTTGCCTGCAACAATCAGGTCTACCGCTGAGCACCAGTCACGCTGTATCCGATGGATAAACAGACGGCTTTGGGCCCGTGCAACGGGGTAGACTGGCAATAATGGCGGATGCGGAAAGCGTTCATCCAAATATTCCATAATCACCATGGATTCATATAATACCAGATCGCGATCCACCAACGTTGGCAGACTGTTGTAAGGGTTCAGGCCCGATAAATCTTCAGGCATATTGTTAGGATCGACGTCAATGATATCTACGGCAACGCCCTTCTCGGCGAGCACAAGCCTGACACGCTGGCTGTAGTGGTCATTTCCATCAGAATAAAATACCATCGATGAGTGTTTTGCAACTACCCCCATCTTTCTACCTCGCAGTAAGGGTTAATACAAAGGATATGACCGCTAACGCGACTAAAGCGATGGCGGTCACAGGACTATTACGCGCTTACTTATGAAAAGCTTTGTGGTATTCGCGACCGAGCAGCCAGGCAAACACATAGAAAAATGCTAGGAATAACAATACATACCAGCCGACGCGAGTCCGCTCTAACCGAGCTGGCTCTGCCATATAGTAGAGGAAATTAGCCAGATCGTAGACAACTTGATCGTACTCTGCCACGCTCAGGGAACCAGAGCCTTCGACCAACTCAAGCGGATTATAGCCGCGTTCAACCAACTCGTTGCCACACAACTCTTCGGTAATGTATTCATCGGTCAACGGATCCCGCATACCTCCGCCGTTGGCGGCGAGTCGTGGCACCTGTTTGCACACGTAGTTCTGCGTGCCCTGCAGACCTACCAAGGCGTGCGGCATACCGACATTCTCGAACACTAGATTGTTGACACCCAGCGGACGCTTGCTGTCAGCATAAAAGGTTCGAAGATAGGTATAAATCCAGTCAGGCCCGCCTTTCAAATTATTGTGTAAAGTCAGATCCGGTGGCGCAGCGCCAAACCATTTCTTCGCATTTTCGGTGCTCATATTATTGGTGATCAAATCGCCAATCTTAGTCGCGGGGTCAAACACCAGATGCTCCAGCATCAGTGCATCTGGTATACCCAGGTCATCCGCAGTGCGCTTATAGCGCTGGTACTGCAGCGAATGGCACCCCATACAATAGTTCATATAGGTTTGCATGCCACGCTGCAACGATGGCTGATCATGGACATCAGGTTCCATATGATCGAGCGGGTAGCCAGCCTCAGAGGCCTGCACCCCCATCGCCGCCAGCAACAATGTCAGGGGTATTAATATTGTTTTCAACATCACTACGTCACCCTATCTGGTACTGGTTTCGTTTTCTCAACACTGGTGTACCAGGGCATGAGTAAGAAAAAAGCAAAGTAAATCGCCGTGCAAATCTGCGCTACGATGGTTCTCATGGGTGTAGGGTGTACCGTACCCAGATAACCCAGAATAAAGAAACATATCACAAATGCAGTCAGGAACAACTTGCTCGGCAGGCCCTTATAGCGCATGGATTTGACTGGCGACTTGTCCAGCCAAGGCACAACAAACAAAATCGCAATCGCACCGGCCATCACCACGAGACCCCAAAATTTCGCAGTCATGCCAAACAACGGGAACGTTGCTGCTCGCAGCATTGAGTAGTAGGGCGTGTAATACCAGACAGGCGCAATCAGATTCGGCGTTTTCAACGGATCCGCTGGCTCGTAGTTGGGGTGCTCAAGTAAATAGCCACCGCCGTCAGGGAAAAAGAACATCACCGCCGAGAAGATGATCAGAAACATGATGATCGCCGGCACATCGTGACCGATCGTGTAATAAGGATGGAATGGGATGCCGTCGAGAGGCTTGCCGTCCTCATCCAGATGCTTTTTGATATCTACGCCGTCTGGATTGTTCGAGCCGACTTCGTGCAACGCAAGAATGTGCAGAACCACCAAAACCAACAGCACAATAGGTACCGCGACCACGTGCAGCGCAAAAAACCGGTTAAGTGTAATACCCGACATATTGAAATCGCCGCGCACCCACACTGCCAGACTATCGCCCACCACAGGGATAGCACCGGCCAGAGATACGATCACCTGCGCACCCCAGTAGGACATGTTTCCCCAAGGTAACAAGTATCCAAAAAAGCCTTCAGCCATCAGTGCCAGATATATCAGCATACCGAAGACCCAGATCAGTTCTCTCGGTTTCTGATAAGAACCATACATCAGCCCACGAAACATATGCAGATAGACCACTACGAAAAATGCCGATGCGCCAGTGGAATGCATGTACCGTAACAACCAGCCATATTCCACATCTCGCATGATGTATTCGATAGACTTGAAAGCACCCTCACCGGTCGGCGTGTAGCTCATCGTCAGCCAAATGCCGGTCAATAACTGATTCACCAGCACCACGAAGGACAGCACACCAAAGATGTACCAGATGTTGAAGTTTTTAGGCGCATAGTACTTTGACATATGCTTTTCGTAGGTTTCGGTAACCGGTAACCGGTCATCGACCCACCGCATGATGCCTTTCAACTGCTGTTCCAATTTAGCCATTACGCTACTCCCTTGTCTTCGCCAATCACAAGGACTGAGTCATCTTCATAGTAATAAGGCGGAACCTCAAGGTTCGTAGGAGCCGGCACGCCACTGTAGACCCGCCCAGACATATCAAACTTAGAGCCATGGCATGGACAATAAAACCCGCCCACCCATTCAGGATCGAACTCTTGGGGCGCTACTTCGGGTTTGAACTTAGGCGAGCAACCAAGATGTGTGCAGATACCAATCAGCACTAACACATCCGGTCGTATCGACCGACTTTCGTTACGGGCATATTCTGGTTGCTGATCTTCTAAGGAATCGGGATCTGCCAAACGCGAGGTCTTGCTGTTCAAACCAGCCAGCATCTCGTCTGTGCGTTTGACTATAAATACTGGCTTATCACGCCATGCTGGAATTGGCCCGAGAATGTCTCCTGGCTCCATCCTGCTGATGTCTACCCTGATTGGCGCACCTGCTGCTAACGCCTTGGCGCTAGGGTTCCACGATCCGATAAACGGAATGGCGACACCAACAACCCCCGCTAAACCTATCACTGACGTCGCACCGATTAAAAAGTTACGGCGCGGCTCGTTAATACCCTCATCACTCAAGATGATTTCTCCCCCCAATACCACAGCAAAAAACAGCCGATGGCTGCTGATGGTTTATCATTAAAGTCTGCCAATTTTACCACACCCAAAGGTCATAATGCGCCTCGGCAGAGAATTCTTTACTGGTAAGATCACGACGCCAGAAACGCAATGGCCACAAGCTATCACCCATGGCCACAGACTGAGCCAATAGACTATCGCTTGGAGAACTGAGGCTTCTTTCGGGCCTTACGTAAACCAACTTTCTTACGTTCAACGACGCGAGCGTCGCGGGTCACAAAGCCGGCTTTTCGTAGGGACGGACGTAATGTTTCGTCGTACTCCATCAGCGCTCGTGTAATACCATGCCGAATCGCGCCCGCTTGACCCGAACCACCGCCACCGCGGACTGTCACGTAAAAATCAAACTTGTCTTTCATTTCAACGAGTTCGAGTGGCTGACGAACGACCATACGCGCCGTTTCACGACCAAAATACAGGTCAAGAGGCTTGTTGTTGACGACGATATTGCCCTGTCCAGCTGTCATGAAGACCCTGGCCTTGGACGATTTTCTTCTTCCTGTTCCATAATACTGCGTCATAGATAAGCCTTAACTATAGTTCAAGTACTTGCGGCTGCTGAGCCGTATGTGGGTGCTCACTGCCAGCGTAAACTTTCAGTTTCGTTAGCATTGAATAACTGAGCTTGTTCTTCGGCATCATACCCTTGACCGCTTTTTGGATAATTCGCTCCGGCGCCTTATCAATCAACTTGTCAAAAGTAATCGACTTGATACCGCCAGGGAAACCTGTGTGGTGGTAATACACCTTGTCGGTGGTTTTGTTGCCCGTCACCCGCACCTTCTCGGCGTTGACAACGACGATATAATCACCGGTATCGACGTGGGGGGTAAATTCGGCTTTATGCTTACCGCGCAGACGGTTGGCAATCTCTGTCGCCATCCGGCCCAGGGTCTTATCAGTGGCGTCGACGACGTACCAACTGTGCTTCGCTGTTTCTTTTTTGGCTGATATTGTTTTCATGGATAAACCGTTATGTTGGAAAAACACACCTGGCTCAACCAGGATTTCGCGAGGGCGCATGTTACCCAACCTCGCAACTCCGTGCAACACAAATCCACGGGGAAAACCTCGTCAAAACCGGCAATCGTAGATACTACGCTAAATTGAGGCATCATCACGGATGATGCTCACGCGCCAGATACTCCTCCGACTGCATTTCCTGCAAGCGGCTTTGGGTACGCTGGAACTCGAAAACTAACCGCTCACCCTGGTAAAGCTCAAGTACTGATACTGCCGCAGACAAGATTAATTTTACATTGTGATCATAGAACTCATCCACCAGGCTGATGAATCTGCGGGCGGCATCTTCACGGTGCACAGTGAACTGCGGTACATTACTCACGAGCACCGTTTGGTATAGCATCGCTAACTCGATATAGTCATTTTGACTTCTCGGTCCTTCGCACAAAGCACTGAACTCAAACCACACCACACCATCGCCGCAGTAACGAGTCGGTATGTGCCGCCCCTCGATCTCAAGCAACATAGCAGACTCGCCCATATCGGGCGACAGCGCCTTAAAACTCCGCGCCAGCCCTTCATCCGCCTGCGCATCCAGCGGCGCATGATAGATTTCCGCATCTTGGAGTACCCGCAAGCGATAATCGACGCCGCCATCAACGTTCAAAATTGTCGTATTCGCATCAAGCAGCGCAATCGCGGGTAGAAATTTGCTCCGCTGCAGGCCATCACGGTAAAGATTCACCGGCGCCACGTTAGAGGTCGCAACCAGCACCACACCCTGCTGGAACAGGGCATCCAGCAGACCAGCCAATATCATCGCATCGGTAATGTCCGAGACAAAAAATTCGTCAAAACACAGAACACGGCACTGTTGGGCAAAATCTCGGGCGATTTTGCGCAGCGGGTTCGGCTCACCTTGCAGCAGGTGCAGTTGCTGGTGAACATGGCGCATAAACCGATGGAAGTGCATCCGCCGCTTCTCGGCAAACGGTAATGACTCATAAAACAGATCCATCAGATAGGTCTTGCCGCGCCCAACACCACCCCAGAAGTACAAACCCTTAATCAAGTCCTGCGGCCTGTGTCGCGTCTGTAGACCCAGCAGACGCCCGAGCCAACCTGCTTCCGAGATATTGGACTTCGGTTTTAATGCCGTCAGCGCATCATACAATCGCTGCAGGTGCTCCACTGCCTCAAGCTGGGCACTGTCAGACTGGATCTCGCCGCTGGCTACGACGGCCAGATAGGTTTTGGCAGGTCCCTGGAGTCTCATATCCACCGATACTAACCCTGAACCCGAAACTCGGCTGACCGCGCATGTGCTTCCAAGCCCTCCTCTGCGGCAAGAATAGCCGCGTCACGACTCAAGCTCACCGCGCCCGCAGCAGAACACCGAATCACTGAACTGCGCACCTGGAAGTCATAAACGCCCAAGGCGGAAGCAAACCTGGCGGTGCCACTGGTAGGCAACACATGACTCGGCCCGGCACTATAGTCGCCAACGACCTCGGCGCTGTGCTTGCCGATGAAAATAGCACCAGCATGTTTAATTCTAGGTAAAAACTCATCGGCGTTCTGCAGTGCAAGCTCTAGATGCTCGGGTGCGATTTTATTGACGATAGCAGCAATTTCATCGTCATTCTGGGCCAAAATCAAGGCGCCACGATCACTAATCGACCGCCGGATAATCCCTTCGCGAGCCATGCCAGGCAGTCTCTCCGCAATCAATTCCGTCACCCGCTCAAGCAAGATTTCATCCGTTGAAATCAACACCGCCTGCGCCAACTCATCATGCTCAGCCTGAGCAAACATATCCATCACCAGCCATTCAGGGTCAACCCCGGCATCAGCGACGATGACCACCTCTGAGGGGCCGGCAATCATATCGATACCCACATCGCCGAAGACCATCTCCTTCGCGGTAGCGACATAGATGTTACCTGGCCCAACAATTTTATCGACCTTGGGAACAGACTCTGTACCATAGGCCAACGCCGCAATCGCTTGCGCACCACCAACGGTGAACAACCGATCAACACCACACAGATAGGCAGCCGCAAGCAATAACTCGCTGACTTGCCCATCTGGCGTCGGAACAACCAGAATAACTTCGCTGACACCCGCTACTTTCGCCGGAATAACCGTCATGATCACCGAGGACGGGTAAGCCGCCTTGCCACCAGGAACATAAACACCCACGCGCTCCATAGCCCTGACAATCTGCCCGAGTTGGTTACCCTCGCTATCGGTGTAGCCCCAGTCTTGATGTCCGCCACCGGCTCGCTTCTGCTCTTCGTGATAAAACCGGACACGCTCAATCGAAGCTTCTAGCGCAGCTCTCACCAAAGCGTCAATACTCTGCAGGGCCGCCACCATTGTTTCTCGACTGACCTCAAGTTCCACCGCCGAGGTGACCGGCAGGCGGTCCAGCTTGATGGTCAACGCCAGCAATGCAGCATCACCCTCCCGTCGAACGTCATTGACGATTTGCCGCACAACCGGGTAAACACTCTGATGGTTTTCAGCCTGAATGCCGAGCAGCGCATCCAATGCGCCAGGAAACCCAGGATCGAGAGTATTGAGTTGTTTAATCAGTTTCATAGAATATATCTGCCGCGCCTAACAACCCGAAGGCTGGCTAGGGGCCCTGTTAATTAGCCTACGACGCCACGCAATTGTTCAATCAACTGATGAATAGTCGAATATTTCATTTTCATGGCCGTCTTGTTGACGATCAGCCGCGTACTCACGTCAGCAATGTGCTCCATCGCCACCAGACCATTCGCTTTCAGGGTGTTGCCCGTCTCAACGATGTCGACGATTCGGTGCGCAAGACCCGTGACTGGCGCCAATTCCATCGCCCCATAAAGCTTGATGATATCGACCTGAACGCCCTGTTCCGCATAGTACTGCTTAGCCGTTTTGACAAATTTTGTTGCGATTCTCAACCGGCCCGGGAGTGGCAGCTCGTCCTTCAAACCCGCCACCATGATACGGCAGCGACCCAATTTGAGATCAAGGGGTTGATAGTATCCCTGCTCACCATGCTCCAGCAGGACATCTCTACCGGCCATACCCAGATCAGCAATGCCGTGCTCCACGTACGTGGCAACATCAGAGCCACGCAACAATAACAACTCAACGTTGGGGTTCTTGGTCGTGAACACCAGCTTCCGCGAAGTCAACATATCATCGTGCGGCTCTATGCCGATCTGAGCGAGCAGCGCCAACTGCTGCCCAACAATGCGGTCGCCTTTAGTCACTGCAATAGTAATTCGATCCTGCATGAGCTGCCCTAGCGAGACTGAATTCTTTCGATGTCAGCGCCCAATGTGCGCAGCTTTTCTTCGACTTGTTCATAACCACGATCGATATGGTAAATACGATCGATCACCGTATCACCTTCCGCGATCAAGCCGGCGATCACCAGACTGACCGAGGCTCGCAAGTCATTCGCCATGACTGGCGCGGCTTTTAGGGATTCAACACCGGTGACGATGGCGATGGTGTTATTGCCCTCCAGCCGAATATTCGCGCCCATACGATTCATCTCATGGACGTGCATAAAGCGATTTTCAAAGATTGTTTCCTTGACGGTCGCGACGCCATCGGCAATACAGTTCATCGCCAGTATCTGCGCCTGCAAATCTGTTGGGAATGCCGGATAAGGTGCTGTCACTAAGCTCACCGCTTTCGGTCGTCGACCCTTCATGTCCAGCAGAACCCAGTCCGGGCCTACTTCGATATCTGCACCTGCCTCGCGCAGCTTGCTCAGCACCGCGTCCAGATGCGACGGGATAACATCTCGCATCTTGACCTTACCGCCGGTCGCCGCCGCCGCGATCAAATAGGTCGCCGCTTCAACACGATCGGCAATCACTCGGTGGTGACAGCCATGCAGAGCCTTCACACCCTGAATCGTAATGGTCTCTGTTCCCTGACCCGTGATCTGCGCACCCATGGCATTCAAGAAATCGGCCAGATCAATAATCTCCGGCTCTTGAGCGCAATTTTCAAGCACCGTCGTACCCTCAGCCAAGGTCGCCGCCATAAGGATATGCTCGGTGCCACCAACGGTGCTGAAATCGAACCTAAATCGCGCACCCTTAAGCCGGCCATCCACAGAGGCTTTGACGTAACCCTCGTCCATCTCAATCGTGGCGCCCAGCGCCTGTAGACCACGTAAATGCTGATCAACCGGCCTTGGGCCAATGGCACAACCGCCGGGCAAAGACACCTCAGCTCGGCCGTAATGGGCCAGCATAGGACCCAACACCAGAAACGATGCACGCATTTGTCGCACAAGATCATAAGGGGCAGTAAATCGCTTAATCGTATTCGCGTGAATCTCGATGTTCATTTTCTCATCGACCACGACTTCCACCCCGAGGGACACCAGCAACTCAATCATCGTCGTAATATCACGCAGGTGCGGGACATTGCTGATCGTGACAGGCTCATCCGCCAACAAAGATGACGCTAGCATCAGCACTGCGGAATTTTTGGCGCCCGAAGCTCGCAACTCACCCTCAAGACGAGCGCCGCCACGAATTAATAACTTATCCATTCAATCACCTATGCTACGTTATTTCGTTCTGCCGGCGTCAGACAACGCATAGTGACAGCATGAATCTCCCCGGAACTAATTTTTTGATCGAGTAACTTATAGACCAGCTGCTGACGCTTCACCCGATTCAAGCCAGAAAATTGTTCACTCACCAGCACCAGGCTCACTTTATTACCTTCTGCCTGCAGCTCAATCTCGCTACCACTCAATCCAGCAACCAACAACGCACGAATTTCCACTTCATTCATCTAATTTCATCTCATTGACTCGCGCGGCGATAATAGCACGGCAGTCTTGAAAACGCCGCAGCGATGGCCCCTTGCTTCGCGGGACCGCATTCAAGCATCGGCAAATGCCAGAATATCTTCAACATCACAGACTTTCGCGATTTCCAACAGGTGGCTCGAGGCATTAATGAACCGCAAGTCCCACTGCCGCTGGACACAATGACGCTGCCAAGCGATCAACAATGCGACCGCCGCTGAACCTTGCACTCGAGCACCCGCCAGATCCACAACCACCGGACTTTGCAGCGTGTCGATCAGGGCAATCCCCTCATCCTTGAGCCGGGCCACCGTATTAACATGCAGGTCGCCATCAACCAGCAGATGCTTATTGTCGCTGACCTGCAGTAAACTCAACTCAGACATCAACAGACCAATTATTGATGACTTCATCAATATCGTTGCGGTACTTATCCATATAGGATGCAAACTGGGAGCGGAACTGCAGACCGATGTTAATCCCTTCGATCGTCACGTTTCGCAGCTTCCAATCACTGTCAAGCAAGACCAGATTGTAATTAACCACGTAAATCGTTCCTTCTTGACCATAAATCTGTAGGTCAATGGAGGCCCGGTCCGGCTCACTTTCTGCGGCAGTACTATCTATAAACTCAACCCTTTGATTATCAAATTCCACCAATGCCTTGGCATAGGTACGCACCAAACCATGGCGAAAAACTGCTTCGAAGCGAGACTTTTGCGCTTCTGTGGCGCGCCGGTAATATTTCGCCATAACACCCTTCGAGAAACCGTTAAAATCAATAAAGGGCCCAAGCGTCACATCCACTTCAGCGAAGAATTGCTCTGGATCATCCGCGTACAACGGCTGAATCTCGACGAGTCTCGCCAACAATTTGTCAGTCGCTTCCTGAACCGCTTGCTGTGCGCTAGTGACGTTGGCCAAAGCACCAGCACCCACTAACAACAAACACCAAAGCAAACCCAGCCTAGCTAAATTTTTCATGTCGATGATCCTTAAAACTGCTTCATTAAAAACTTGCCAATCATATCTTCAAGGACAATTGATGATTGCGTATCGGTGATATAGGCACCGTCCTTCAGGTAAGCCTCATCAGCACCAATGGTCAACCCGATAAACTTGCCGCCCAGCAGGCCCTCAGTCAATATCGCGGCTGTAGAGTCGATGCTGAGTTTCGCCACATCTGAATCGATCTCCATTCGGACGAGGGCCGTAAAACTCTCTTGATCAAGACTGATCTCGGCAACTTGACCGACGATAACCCCCGCAATGCTGACTTTGGCACGCACCACAAGGCCGCCAACATTTTCAAATTTCGCAAACACACTATAGGTATTTGTCTCAGCGCCAACATTAAAACCGCTGACTCGAATCGCCAACACAGCTAAAGAAATCAGGCCAGCCAACATAAAGGCGCCAACCACTATTTCTATTGTTCTCATCTGCATGACACTAACCCTTGAAATATTTGTTTAAAAATTGAACATGACTAACGTCAGGAAAAAGTCCAACACCAACACTGCAACCGATGAATGCACAACCGTTCGCGTGGTTGCCCTCGAAATTCCCTCAGAGGTAGGCTCAGCCTCATAGCCCTGGTAAACAGCAATCCAGGTGACAATCAAGCCAAACACGACGGATTTGATAATCCCTTTGAGTACGTGACTCTTGAAATCCACGCCATCCTGCATCGCCGACCAAAAAGCCCCCTCGTAAACCCCTAGCCAATCCACACCAATCAGCGATGAGCCCCAAATACCCACGACACTGAACATCAGCGCCAAGATTGGCATGGAAATAAATCCGGCCCAGAGCCGCGGCGCGACGATCCGTTGCAACGGATCGACGCCGATCATTTCCATGCTACTGAGCTGCTCGGTGGCTTTCATCAAACCAATTTCTGCGGTCACCGCAGAACCCGCTCGCCCCGCGAATAACAAACCAGAAACCACTGGACCGATCTCCATCACCAGCACCAGCGCAACTCCCAGCCCTAAGGCACTCTCTGAGCCATATTTAACCAACTGGTTATAGCCTTGCAATGCCAGCACCGCACCGATGGAGAACCCAGACAGTACTGTAATCACCACAGACAACACGCCAAGTTGGTAGATTTGGCGAAACACGAGGTGCGCATTGGCGAGACGTGGACGCCGCCAGATAGCCTGCCACCAGATATTGCCTGCCCGACCCAATGCCGTGATCAGATCAATGCCGTTTTGCCCAAGTTGACGGATACTCGCGAGCATGGTTTACCTGAATGCCGAGTGGTTGAGGGAATCGTGGTTCAGAAGCTGATCACGAAAATCTGTGGCCGGGTAATGAAACGGTACCGGACCATCTGGTAGCCCTTTAATGAATTGCTGAACGCGCGGCGTATCTTGCTTAAAAAGCTCCTCAGGCGCGCCAGAACCGATCACCTTACCGTCTGAAATGACATAAATGAGATCTGCGATACTCGCTGTTTCATGAATATCATGCGACACGATAATGCTAGTCATACCAAAAACATGGTTCAGGGTTTTGATCAGCTGAACAACCACACCCAGGGCAATGGGATCCAGACCCGAAAAGGGTTCATCGTACATGATCAACCGCGGATCAAGCGCTACCGCTCGCGCTAACGCCACCCGGCGATTCATGCCACCGGACAACTCGCTCGGAAATAGCTCACTCGCCCCACGCAGGCCAACGGACTGAAGTTTAATCAGCACCAGGTCGCGAATCATATCATCGGGCAGGTCAGTATGAATCCGCAATGGGAAGGCCACGTTATCAAACACCGATAAGTCGGTGAACAGCGCACCACTTTGGAACAACATACCCATCGATTTGCGCACGTCGAATAATTCTTTGCGCGACAATTGCGGGATCCGCCGACCATCGACCTCGACGATGCCTCGCTCCGGCCGCAACTGACCGCCGATAAGGCGCAGCAGCGTCGTCTTGCCGGTGCCACTGGGTCCCATAATGCCAACGATTTTACCCCGCGGCACGTTCAGAGAAATCCCATCGAAAATTCTGCGGCGCCCACGACTAAAAACCACCTCACTAATCGTAATATGGTCTTCGCTGACATTATTGGCTTGATTATTCATTCTTGAGAAATCATCTGCTTGGATTTGGACGTGATTCGCGCCGACACCGCTCACCGCCGAGCTGGGGATCATATTAACAATGATTTGGTTGACGACATAACTGTTAGTTATTCAATTTTAACTTTTACGAAACATACTGACACAAGGATTGCCTTGATACTGGCTCAAGCAGCATCTACAGTTCGTCTAGCGTTCTATTGCGCACTCGAATAAAAATTTTGTTGCCATTTTGATCCCGAGCGCTCCTTGCAGTTTGCAGTCTGGCTGCTGATTTACTCAAAATGACGGTATGCGGCTTTATGATTCGATTGCGGCCTGATAGAAGCATCGTTAGCCATCCATTAACCCTAAGCCACTCAACTAAGCCGTTCACGTAAGCCAATTTATGCACATAACTCGAAATATCCTGCTAATTTCACTGATTGTCCTGTTCGCGGCCGTCACTAACTGGCTCATCGACCAGCAAGAACCTCTGGACGATGGGCCCAGTATCGGACCCAATGACCCGGACCTTTACATGCTGAATGCCAAAATTACCCAGTTCGCGACCAATGGCGGCCGGCAGCATGAAATCATCGCCAGTCGCTTGACCCACTTCCCTTTGACGGACATGACCGCGCTCATCTCACCAGAAGTCAAATTATTTGCGCACAATGCGACAAACCCCTGGAAAATTACGGCAGATAATGGCCGCCTGTTGCCAGAATCCCAGCTTCGGGATGAAATCGTCGAACTCTGGGACAATGTCGCCGCAGAAAAAACAGATCTCCAAGGAGAATTCATTAAAATCAAAACCACAAGTTTGACCATCTACCCCGGCCAGGATTTTGCCGAAACCGACCAAATGGTGACTATTGACGGGGTCGGCGGCCGCACCAGTGCAGCCGGCATGCAGGCTTATCTGAATGAAGGCCGTTTTCTGTTCGTATCCGACGAGACCAACAAAGTCATCACAACCTTGCTGCCCGTCAAAGCACTTTGACGATTAAATAACCTATTTGGCGCGCGGTGCTACCTTGAACCCCCATATCGGATAAATCGACGATAGATTGATTGCTGGCGCGCGCAATCTCTAGAGACTGAGCGTCCCCGACTAGGTTAGAATGCGTTCCGTGAAAAACCTAAACCTACTTCTACTGACCCTTTGCAGCTGCCACGCACTGGCGTTAAATTCTGACAGCGAGCAACCGATTCAAATCAGCGCGGATGCGGGCATGGTCAACGAGGCAGCGGGTATCTCCACCTATTCGGGCAACGTCGCTATTGACCAAGGCAGCATGCATATCGCCGCCGATGAGGTTGAGGTCATCATTGCCAACAAGCAGGTAGTAAAAATCATCGCCCGCGCACTCCCCAATTCGAAAAAATTAGCGCGCTACGAGCACTTGCCTGACAATGCGACGAAACCTGTCGTCGCTGAGGCTAAATTGATTACCTACCTAGCTTCAGAAGCAAGCTTGCACCTCAGCGGTCAGGCTAAACTCGAGCAGGTACAGGGCAGCTTTTCCGGTGATCTACTACTCTACGATGTTAACCGCGGCATTGTTGATATTAAAAGTGGTAGCCGCGAAGGCGACCGCATTAAGATGACCATTAGCCCACAGCAACGATAAGCCTTGCCTATGCATGTTCTTCAAGCCACTCATCTTGCCAAAAGCTACCGCGGTAAAACAGCGGTAACAGATGTCTCGCTTTCGGTTCAAAGCGGCCAGGTCGTGGGTTTATTGGGCCCCAACGGCGCAGGCAAAACCACCTGTTTCTATATGATCGTCGGCTCCATCAGTGGCGAGGCTGGGAAAATTCAGTTTGATGACATCGACATGACCTCCATGCCCATGCACCAACGCGCCAGAACGGGCCTTGGCTATCTGCCGCAAGAAGCCTCTGTCTTTCGAAAACTGACCGTCGCTGAGAATATTTTGGCGATTCTGGAAATTCGCAAGGACCTTGACCACCAGCAACGTACCGAACGCCTTGAGTCGTTGCTCGACGAGTTCCACATCAACCATATTCGTGACAGCCTCGGCATGTCGTTGTCCGGTGGCGAACGGCGCCGGGTCGAGATCGCGCGAGCGCTGACCACAGAGCCTGCGTTTATACTTCTCGACGAGCCGTTCGCGGGCGTTGACCCCATTTCTGTCAAGGATATTAAAGGCATCATCCAGCAATTGTCAGCCCGAGGTATCGGCGTACTCATCACCGACCACAACGTCAGAGAGACCCTGGATATTTGCGAAAAAGCCTATATTGTCAATCAAGGTCGCATTATTGCTGAAGGACCGACCCAGACAATTCTCGAGGACGAACAGGTGCGGCAAGTCTATCTCGGCAATGATTTCCGCATGTAGGGCCTAAACGGTTTCGCAGGCCAAATTTTCGATCACATAATCAGCGAATTAACAAGATTCACTTCGTTCGAGAGCATGAGTAATATCACCCTATGGCAATGAAACCATCACTCACTCTCCGGCTTGGCCAACAACTGCGCATGACGCCGCAATTGCAGCAGGCGATCAAACTATTACAACTCTCCACCTTAGACCTGCAGCAGGAAATTCAGGAGGCTTTAGACTCAAATCTGATGCTTGAGGAGTCGAGCGGCGAAGAAGATCAGGCCGACGAGCAAACATTGGAGGACTATGACGCCAGTGATGCCGTGCACAGTGACGATAATAGCCTAGTCTCTGACAGTGATGATGGTGGCAGTGAGAACGATGCTGGGGTCGAGATCGTCGAGGTCTACGACCCGGAACTCGATGGCGACTATCAACAAGATACTGGCGAGCAACTGGCCTCAGAAACCATCTCAGACGAACTACCCATTGATAGCGTATGGGAAGATGTCTGGGATGAAGCGACGCCAATGAGCAGCCAATCTGGCGCCGGCGGCGACAACGACGATGACTATATTGACACGCGCAATGTCGTCTCTACTTCCCTTCAGACTCACCTTGAAGACCAGCTGAACCTGCGCCGGCTCTCGGAGACTGACGAACTAATCGCCATGACTATCGTCGACGGCCTAGACAGTAAGGGGGTCCTAACGGTCAGCCTCGAAGATATATTACTCAGCATCCCGCCAGAGTACGAATGCGAAATGGACGAGGTACTCGCTGTTCTGCATTTAATTCAACACCTAGATCCGGTGGGTGTCGCAGCACGGGATCTGCGCGAGTGTCTGATCATTCAACTCAAGGCGTTGCCTGAGCAGACCCTGTGGCGAAATGAAGCCATCACCGTCGTCAGCGATTACATCACGTCCCTCGCCAATCGCGACTACGCACTATTGATCAGAAAAACCAAACTCAAAGAAGATGAATTACGTCAGGTCATTGCTCTCATCCAGACGCTGGACCCTAGACCCGGCGCCGATATCGCCCCTAGCACCACAGAGTACATAGAACCTGATGTTTTGGTCAGCAAGAAAAAGGGCCGCTGGACGGTTGAATTGAATCCTAAATCTGCACCCCGGATTCGCGTCAACCAAGAGTATGCTTCTATGATAAAACGTGCCGACAATAGTAGCGACAACACCTACCTCAAGAACAACCTACAAGAGGCCAGATGGTTCATTAAGAGCCTGCAGCAGCGCAACGACACGCTTTTAAAGGTATCGACCAAGATCGTCGAGTATCAACGAGGTTTTCTCGAATATGGAGAGCAAGCCATGAAGCCTTTGGTATTGCACGAAATCGCCAGCGCCGTTGACCTGCATGAATCGACCATCTCCCGCGTGACGACTCAGAAATACATGCTGACGCCCGCTGGGGTCTTCGAACTCAAGTACTTCTTCTCCAGTCATGTTAATACTCAGGCAGGAGGCGAAGTTTCCTCGACGGCCATTCGCGCCCTGATCAAACAGTTGATCGCTGCCGAAAACCCTAAAAAACCCCTGAGCGACAGCAAAATAGTGGGCTTGCTCGCCGATCAGGACATCATGGTTGCTCGTAGGACAATCGCCAAATACCGAGAATCTTTAATGATTCGACCATCAAATGAGCGCAAGCAACTGGTCTAAGCGAACCATTAGGGAGGATTTGGGTCACAATAATAAAGGGATCTTAATTCGGCTAAACAAAGCTGAAAGGTTATTACCCAGCTCTGTTGGGTGGTTAAAGTCAGATCAAAGGAGTAGCTATATGCAAATTACTGTCAGCGGGCACCATGTCGATATCACTGATTCACTGCGTAGTTATGTTGTTACGAGGCTTGACAAGCTCGAACGGCACTTCGATAAGATTACCCACATTAATGTCATTCTCACGGTAGAGAAGCTTCGACAGAAAGCCGAGTCCACGGTGCATATTTCTGGTGGCGAAGTCTATGCTGATGCAGAGTCAGAAGACATGTATGCCGCTATCGATATGTTGACTAACAAGCTGGACCGACAGTTAATCAAGCAAAAAGAAAAATCCAGCGATAAAAAGTTGAAAATCCGCTAGTCCACGGCAAATAACGGACAGACGAAGGACCGATAAACGGGTAGGTATTTGGTCAGTAGCCGGATTAATCCACTCGGCGCCTGACCAATACGGTTGGCAGCGGTCCTATTTGTCACTAAACCTCAACTTAGCTCGACGTCTTTTTGACTGGCTTGGTATAATTAACACCGCAAAGGCAGCAACAAGGCAGCAACAAGCCACCCAAAGTCCCACCATCGGCTTTATATTCGCCGATGGCTTATTTTTATCAGCAACGAACTCAGCGGCAGAGTAGACGTGAATATTGAATCCATTTTAAGCTTGAGTCGAACTCACGCTAATATCCAAGCCAATAGTAAAAAGCGCGCCATAGAGGAAGCCGCGAAGCTAATAGCTGCCAGCATGGAGGGCCTCGACGCAGAAGAAATATACAACAGCCTCATCGCTCGTGAAAAACTCGGCACAACCGCCATCGGACATGGCATTGCCATTCCTCACTGTCGACTCAGTAGCTGCCAGGAAATCGTCGGTAGTCTCATCTCAATCCAAGATCCCGTTGACTTTGAGGCTTTCGACGATCAAGGCGTGAACTTAATGTTCGTTATGCTCGTACCTTCCGAGGAAGTGGAAGAGCACCTGCAAGCTCTGGCAATGTTAGCTGAGCGCTTTGAAACAAAATCTTACCGCGACCTGCTGAGCGCCGCTGAGAACCATCAGGCCTTATTCGAGCGGGCGATCCTGCCGCTGACGCCCTCTACTGACAACCCCTAATGGCCGCTCTGTCGCTCGAAACAAGGAGTTCTCTATAACCCATGATTTCCCTTATTATCATCAGCGGTCGGTCTGGTTCAGGTAAAAGCACGGCACTGCACGTGCTCGAAGATATGGACTACTATTGTATCGACAATCTACCCGTGAGCCTGCTGGAACCGCTGATCCTGCGCCTCAGCAAAGAACAGACGGCACAGAAGGTCGCCGTCAGCATTGACGCCAGAAATATCGCCGCCGACCTGGCGCTGTTTCCCGAAATCATGGACAAAATCAACAGTCATATTGTCCAAATCAAAATTGTTTATCTCGATTCAAATGGCCCAACACTCGTCAAGCGCTTCAGCGAAACCCGGCGTAAACATCCCCTGTCAGGCAAAGGCACAGCGCTTCGAGAGGCACTGGAACTTGAGTCAAGCCTGCTGGGCCCAATAGCCTTGATGGCAGACCTGACGATAGAAACGTCAAGCCTGACGATTCATGAACTTCGTGATCTGGTGCGCACTCGGGTGACCGGCGAGCGTCACGAGTTCGCCTTATTGTTCTTATCCTTCGCCTACAAAAATGGCGTACCCGTGGATGCCGACCTGGTATTCGATGTTCGTTGTCTGCCAAACCCCCACTGGAAGGCTAACCTCAGATCTTTGACGGGCCTGGACCTGCCCGTACAGGAATTTTTAACTGCACATGACGAAGTCAACGCCATGCTCGAGGATATCGGCGACTTTTTAACCAAGTGGCTACCACAATTTGAAGCCAATAATCGCAGTTATATGACCGTTGCTATTGGCTGCACCGGTGGCCAGCACCGATCAGTCTTTATCAGCGAGCGGCTAAAGCAGGATTTTGAATCTAAATGGACAAATGTGCAGATACGTCACCGGGAATTAAGTAAGATCACGTCATCCCGCAGCTGACAGAGAAACATTTGTGTGATTGAGCAACAAACCACTATTCAGAACAAACTCGGCATGCATGCCAGAGCTGCCTCAAAGTTCGTGGGGGTCGCACAGCGGTTTTCTGCCGACATCACTGTCACCAACGGTGATCAAACTGCGAATGGCAAGAGTATTATGTCGATGATGATCCTTCAGGCATCAAAGGGCACTGTTATCAATGTTCGCGCCGATGGCGAAGACGAAACACTGGCACTCGAGCAAATAATCGCCTTGATTACTAATCTTTTCGACGAAGCAGAGTAACTGCAGGCAATTTATGCCAGAGCCCAAAGAAGCCAGAATTTTATCCCCCAGAGAAGCTCTGAGCGATTTATTCGAATCTGGCACCTACAATCAAATTAAAAATCTGTTGGACTCCCTGCGCCCGGCGGATATTGCGGCCCTGCTAGAATCGTCACCTCCCAAAGAGCGGACGATCATTTGGAACCTGATTCCAGATGATGAACAAAGTGAGATCCTTCAGCAAGTCGACCCCGACGTTATTCCTGATTTACTCGCGGATAAATCCGCCGAAGAACTCCTGCCACTCCTCGAGCAAATCGTTTCCGACGATGATCTCACCGATATCCTCCAACATCTGCCTGATGCAATCACCTATCAGGTACTGCAATCAATGGACTCGCAGGACCGGGCTCGGGTTGAGAACCTCCTCTCCTACCCAGAGGATACAGCCGGCGGCCTCATGGATACGGACACCATCAGTGTCCGTCCTCGAGTCACTCTAGATGTTGTACTGCGGTATCTGCGCCGGCATACCGAGTTGCCACAGATGACCGATAATCTCGTCGTCGTTAACAGCAATGATGAGTATATCGGCCTGCTACCCATCAGTACGTTATTGGTTTCTGACCCTTCAATGACGGTTCGAGAAATGATGGTGACCGAAATTGAACCCATCCAGGCCAGCGCTCATCGTTCAGAAGTTGCCGCCATGTTCCAGCGCTATGACCTGGTATCAGCACCCGTAGTAGGCCCCACAGGCAAACTCCTGGGTCGAATCACTATTGACGATGTGGTCGATGTTATCGTCGATGAAGCTGACCATTCTCTGCTGGGCATGGCAGGCTTGACCGAAGACGAAGATACCTTTGCACCCATCATGAGAACGGCAAGGAGTCGCGCCGTCTGGTTAGGCGCGAACCTGATGACCGCTTTTCTCGCCTCTGCAGTGATTAATATTTTTGAAGAGACCATCGCCAAAGTGGTGGCCCTCGCCGTATTGATGCCTATAGTGGCCAGTATGGGCGGAGTCGCCGGCAGTCAAACACTGACCCTGGTGATCCGCAGCATGGCGCAGGGCCAACTGGTGGAGAGCAACAAACGCTGGCTCATGAATCGGGAGCTCGCGGTTGGCGCCATCAATGGCGCGCTGTGGGCGATCATCGTCGCCGCCGCCGCCTCCGCAGTCTTCGGCGACTATATGCTCGGCTTGATTATTGCGACCGCACTTATTCTCAACATTGTCGTCGCAGCCCTTGCGGGGGCTTTGTTGCCCGGTATACTTAAAAACCTGGGTATCGATCCCGCGATTGCCGGCAGTGTTATACTAACGACGATTACTGACGTCGTCGGATTTATGTCTTTCCTCGGTCTAGCCACGCTGTTTTATCGGTGACACGGCGACCTTTCATGAACGTTTTGCTTAATCCTTGTCGACTCGTACATTCAAGACACTCAACTGAACCAGAGCCCTTTAACTCACACTGAACACATCAGGAAAAACCTTACCTGTCATGAATGAAGAAGAAGATTTTGTAGAATATGACGACGACTCGCCGAGCAAGTCGCAGCGTAAACGCGATATGCACGCGCTTCGAGATATGGGCGAAAGACTGCTCGAATTGCCCGACGCGCATGTCAGAGAACTGCTGCCTTCGAATATTATGGACGCGTTGACGGCCTGCCGAAAGATCACCAAAGGCAATGCCCGCAAACGTCAGATGCAATATGTCGGCAAACTCTTGCGCCAGGTTGAAACCGACAAGCTCCAAGCCTTACTGGATCGATTTGATGCCAGCTCCCAAGATCATGTGAACAAATTCCACAAGCTCGAACGCTGGCGCGAGCGTTTATTGAGTCAAGATGCCACCGTCACGGAAGAGATTATCAGTGAAACGCCTGACATCGACCGGCAGCATTTACGCCAACTTGCACGCGCAGCAGTCGCTGAACGAGACCAGAACAAGCTACCCCAGGTTCAGTTTCGTAAGCTATTTCAGTATCTAAAATCTTTTGAGATCCACGCCAGCGAAGAAGCTGCCGACGGCATTGCAGATGACATCGACAAGGATAATCAAGCGTAACTAAAGACGCCGTTGCTGATGTACCGGCATGTCGCGGCGTATCCTATGCACTGCATCGAGGTCGATGTCAGCGAGCAAAATCGCCTCACCGAGCCCCAGTTTTGCTACCACTTCACCCCAGGGGCTTATCACCATACTGTGACCAAACGTCTCGCGGCCGGAGTCATGCACACCGCCTTGGCAAGCCGCGATAGTATAAGCGACGTTTTCAATGGCACGGGCCCGCATCAAGACCTCAAAATGCGCTTCACCCGTCACTCGAGTAAACGCCGACGGCATTAGAAGACACTCCGCACCCTGTGCAAACAGGCCTCGGTATAACTCCGGGAAACGGATGTCGTAACAAACGGAAAGCCCTATCTTGCCGAGCGGAGTTGGCACTACCACCAACTCGTCACCAGGCTCAAAGGTCAGCGACTCACGATAATGTCGCTGCGAATCGGCAACTTCCACATCAAACATATGGATTTTGTCATAACGCGCAATTTCAACCCCATCCGGGTTATAGACAATTGATGCCGCTCGTACTCTACCACCAGTTGGGATCTCGCCATTTGCGCGTCGGGCTAGCGGCATAGTGCCAGCAAATATCCAGCAAGAAAGCTCATCCGCTAGGGCTGCCAGGAAACTTCGAATCGGCGGCTCCAACCCCTCTTCCCGCTCGCCGATTTGATAGGTATTCGGCGCCGCTAGCGCGGCGAAATTTTCCGGCAAGAAAATAAATTTTGCTGATCCAGCGGCCTCGCGAATCAAGGCGTCGACCCGCAACAAATTGTCATCAACAAATTGGCTACTCACCATTTGTACCAGCGCGATCGTGTTCTTCATGGGATACCCACAGCTTTGTTATCGATGTAAGGCATTATTAATGCTATTGCACTTCAGTCGGGTTTGGTTCGACGTCAATTTTTGACTTGCCGGCGCCTGGCTCACTAGCAGCCTCAGCTTCTGGTGTTTCTCGAATAGAATCGTTAAAGATTGAAATGAATTCAACCACCGGTAAATCCACGGTTCCTGAGACTTTATATTTAGCACTGGTCATTCTGTTAATTTGATCTTCGAATATTTTCTGCGCAATAAACACACCGGCACCTACCAATGGATTTGCCAAGGCTGAATAGGCTGCATACCAAGGTAAATTACGCCCCACTGGTAGCGTTACAATTAAATCGTTATCAAGCTCACCCGTCTTGATATTCATCTGCCCGCCGACTCTAAAAATACTACTGGCACCCTCGATTGTAATGGGCTCTGCGACATCAACAATACCGTGATTAAATCGTACGCTGCCATTAATTTTGTCAAAGGAAAATCCTTCATTCACAATATCTGAAAAATCAAAGCGAAACCGCCTGGCCAATGACGCGAAGTCAAAAACACCGAGAAGCTTAAGAGCACCGGTACTGGTCTCAGCCTGGACAAATCGCCCGCCTTTAGCGCTTATCGAAATCTCACCTTCAATGTTATTTATGTCGATCATGGTCGGCGAGCCAGACCATT
>JABBAY010000030.1 GCA_018607725.1 K189A clade bacterium | reverse complement strand
AATCCTCAATTGTTTGCCGAGTTGTTGCCGCTGGCGTGGCTGCGTGGCACAGGTCAGCAGATTCGCTTGCTGGGGCTCGGCGTCAGCTTTGCCGACAATGACGATGACACGCAGGGCAGTCAACTATCGCTGTTCTAGATCCGATCCACATCAGCATCAACTGCGCTATCCAACTTTTCCACAAGCATCAATCAATGCTGTAAGATAGCGGGTTTTCTGGCGGGTACGCATCTTGACTATGAGAAAGACCAAAATCATTTGTACCATCGGGCCGGCAACGGCGTCTTATCCTATGCTCGAAAAAATGGCCGCTGCTGGCATGGATATTGTGCGTCTTAACATGTCCCACGGCGACCATGAGTCGGCGGCGCAGGTGATCAAATCTATCAAAACCCTGAATCGCAAGATTGACTTCCCCATCGCTATTTTGATGGATACCCAGGGTCCTGAGATCAGAACCGGAGATCTCGTCAAAGAGCTTGAACTCAAAAACGGCGCTGTGATTTCTATTACGATTCGCGATTCGGTCAATGTCGAAGAGACCTCTTTCCACATTCACTACGACGACCTGATAGAGACCGTCAAGGTGGGTGACCGCATCACCGTCGACAACGGCATCATCAATCTTGAAGTCTTGGAAAAACACAGTGATGGTTTAATGAGTTGCCGAGTAATAGACGGCGGAATATTAAAGAGCAAACGGCATGTGAATTTGCCAGGCATCCGCGTCAATCTGCCAGCGATCACTAAGAAAGATCGTGCCGACATCCTGTTTGCCATCGAGCATGAACTGGATTTTATCGCGCTGTCCTTTGTGCGTGAGGCTGCCGATGTGCGCGAATTACGGGCACTGATGGGCGACAAGGCTGGCAAAATGAAGATCATCGCGAAAATCGAAGATCAGTCGGGGGTGAATAACCTCGAAGAGATCATCGCCGAGGCAGACGGCATTATGGTGGCGCGAGGCGATCTTGGAGTGGAAATCAACGTTGCCGAACTGCCCAATGTTCAACGTCGTATCGCGCGTTTATGCGCAGAGCAAGGCAAGCGTGTCATCGTCGCCACCCACCTGCTGGAATCCATGATTGAAAATCCGATTCCAACCCGTGCTGAGGTGACCGATGTGGCCAACGCGATCTACGAAGAAGTAGACGCGGTGATGCTTTCTGGTGAAACCACCGTGGGTAAATACCCGGTGCGTTGCGTCGAACAGCTAGTTGCGATTGCCAGTGCCACAGAAAAAACTCAGGGCCTCGAATTTACTCGCAACCTTATTTGTCGTGACGATAAGCAACATCTGGCACTGACTGCCGTTAATCTCGCCGAGTCTCTCGGCGCCATGGGCATCATTGTCATCACTCGCAGGGGCTATATGGCTGACTATATCACCAACTGCCACCCACAGAATACACGCATCTACGCGTTTACCAACGACAGTCAAACCCGTCGACGCTTGATGCTCAATCGTAATTTATCGCCATTCAGAACAGCGTTTTCCAGCGACCCTGAGAAAACCCTGCAGACCACCTTTAACGTGCTGAAGAAACGCGCAGGCTTAACCGCCGGCGATAAAGTGGTGGTGATCTCAGATGTTCTGGCGGGCTCTGGCATCGACGCCATTCAGATCCGCACCCTCCCCTAACCAGCGAACAGTCTTCAGCGTCTTAAGTCGGCCGATTGCCGACCTACATCGTTGTTAGCGACTCGATTAACGAAAACGCGCAGTTATATGGGCGCGTTTTCCAGGTCTTGGCGAATGGTTTTGCCCGCCATAAGGTAGTGAAACGTCGACCAGCCATAGACCAAAACCACAACCACCAGGGCGTAGCGCAAGCCCTGATCGCCATAGTACACACTCAACACATCACTCAAAATACCCGTCAGCAGTGGTCCCAAACCCATGCCGATCAGGTTCAAGACAAAGAACAGAATAGCCGAAGCTAGGGCCCGCATTCGCAGCGATACAATACCGTGGGTCATAGCAATGGTTGGCCCTAGGTACATGGCGCCCAAGAGTACAGGAATCGTGTAAACCCACAGGGCCGTGCTGTAATCGTTCAACAAATACACAGTGAGTGAGAAAGGTACCGCGGCAATCGTCGCCGCACCGGGAATCCAAACATACCAACGCTTGTCTTTGTCGCCATACTTGTCACATAAATAGCCGCCAAGAAAGGTCCCTGTGGCGCCGGCGGTACCCGAAATCAGACCGAGCCAGGTGGCGAGTTCACCGGTTGAGGTCAACTCGTAATTACGAATAAAAAAGGAGGCTATCCATTGGCCCACGCCATATCCAACAAAAGCATGCAGGCCCGCGGCCAGGGATAGATGGCGAAAGGATTTGCGCGACCAAAGCAACGCAAAAACCGCCTTGATTGGGGGCGCAACACTCTCAATGGTGACATGTTCAGACTGACCGCGACTGGGTTCCCGCAAAGTAAACCTGACCACCAGCGCCCAGAGAATCCCAGGGATACCGATCACCAGAAATACCGTACGCCAGCCAAAGAAATCGTTAACCCAGCCACCAATAATAAAGCCGAACAGCACCCCGAAATTGATACCCGTGGAATAAATCGACAAGGCCGTAGCCCGTTGTTGTGGCGGGAAGATATCAGAAATCATGGAATGTGCCGGTGGACTGCCACCCGCCTCGCCCACGGCAACCCCTATTCTGGCCAGCAACAGGTGGGTAAAGTTTTGTGCCGCACCTGACAGCGCAGTCATCAGACTCCAGGTGGCGATAGCAACAGCGACAATATTTCGCCGCGTGCCCTTATCCGCCATCCGCGCAATAGGTATGCCCAGTACCACATAAAATATGGCGAAGGAGATCCCCGACAGCATGCCCAACTGCCAGTCCATCAAACCTAAATCTTCCTTGATGCTTTCCTGCAGAATCACGAGGATCTGGCGATCAATAAAGCTGAAGATGTAGACCGTGGTCAGCACACCGAGGGTATACCACTTCGCGCCCGGTGAAAATTGCTTAACGGTCTGCTGGTCCTGAGTCTCGCTCTCAGCTGGCTCGGTGGCGCTGATCTTTGAATCACTCACCTGGCATTCCTCGTGTTTGCACCATGAAGTCTAGACAGCCTCCAGTTGGTTGCGACTGCCCCGCCGTCTGCCCTCGACATTAGGCAGGCTGATCACAAATGTCAATTTCGACCGATTTTCTGCCAGAGCAAGCCGCCAACGATAATCGCCAAACCCATATAGGTGGTGCTGTAGATCGGTTCACCCAGAATGTAGTGGATCAACACCAACGACAAGAATGGTGACAGAAAAATCAGGTTGCTGACCCGACTCGTGTTCTCAGCTAACTTGAGCGCTTGGGACCAACACAGAAAGGCCAGCCCCATCTCAAAGATACCGATATACAGGGCTGCACCAAGTCCTGCGCCGATACTGACCGCTGGCGTTGAGAACAGTACACAGCCGAGCAGCGCCACGGGTAACGCACAGAGAAAATTCAGGCTGAGTGCCAGCAACGGCTCGCGACTATCGCGAATATTTAAAATCCAATACCCCGCCCAGATGACTGTCGATGCCAGTGCCAACATAATGCCGGGAAAATTAACCATGGGCGTTAATTGCCATTGGCCCTGGGTTGCTATGAGTACCACGCCAGCGTAGCAAACTGCGGCGGCAAACAGGTCGCGAACGGTCACACGCTGCTTGAGGAAGTAGATGGACATCAACGTCAGAACTATCGCCCACGTATAGTTGATGGGTTGCGCCACCTGGGCCGGCAATCGGTCATAGGCGGCAAATAAAATCAGGTAATACACCAAGGGGTTGAGCGTGGCGGCCAGCAAGGTGATACGCCAGTGTTGGCGAAACGTAGGCAACAATTCATGCAGCCTACCCTGCCAAACCAAGGCGCTTAACAGCACCAATGTGGAGGAGACGCAGGCGTAGAAGATGAGTTGAACGACGGTGAGGCTCGCCAAGGCAATCTTGAATGCCGTGGCTACCGTCGACCAGAACAGCACCGTTGTGATACCAAACGCATAGGCTTTGTGCTGGTCAACCATGATTGCTGAAGCCTCGTTGCGCCCTGTGGTTCAACCTGTGGTTCAACCTCTGTGTCTAGCTCTGTGTCTAGCTCTGTGTCTAGCTCTGTGTCTACCGCTGTGTCAACCAATTGCGGGAGGACCCAAGGCACCGGAAAAGTCATAGGGTACACGAGAATGACGGAAAAATGACGACTT
>JABBAY010000175.1 GCA_018607725.1 K189A clade bacterium | reverse complement strand
GGTCCCAGCAATCCTAATACGCCCTCGAAAGCGGCTATCACTAGAGAAAACTGTAAGACGATGGTCCACAACCACTGATGGCGTGTGAACTCTCGCCAGCCCAGGATCAAATCCTGGATGAGGGTGGCTTGTTCGGTCAGTGCTTGAGGCTTCGGTCGCAGGCTCGCGATCAGTAGCGCCGCGATAGCGAATGAAAGTGCATCGATCGCAATTGCCCAACCTGCGCCAAGCCAGGCCACCAGAATGCCGGCCAGCGCTGCACCGAGGGTTATTGACGCGCTTCGAGCCGTACCGAGCAAGGCGTTGGCGGCTTGTAAGTCAGCTGGCGCGACGATTTGTGGAATCATGCCCGTTGACGCGGGCAGATGCAGCGCCATAGCGATGCCGTTGACCAGCATGAACACTGTCAACGCAGGGACACTGGCCTGACCCGAGAGGAACAGGCCAGCGATAATCAATTGGCTGATGACGGCCAACGTATCGGCGACAACGATGGTGCGTTGCCGAGAAGTGCGGTCGGCGATGACGCCACCAAACAACAACACCAAAACTTGCGCAGCCGTCGGCGCGGCAATCACAAATGCCGCATCGCGAGTTGAGCCTGTCAGTGCCAGAACGCCGAATGCCATGGCGATGGGTGCCATGGCATTGCCGGCATAGGAGATCAGATAAGCGCTAAACAGCTTGGCAAAGTCAGGTTGCTTGAGGAGTCTTAGGCCGGCGCGGATCGGAGAATGGGTCACGTGAGTTCATCTGGTTAGGGGCATAGTTTAGCCAGCTGTACTGGCCTAAGTCGGGTCAGGTGAGCTTGCTGTGATTTGCCCCCGGGGCAGGATTCTCGGTATTCATGCCGGTCATGTCAACAGGTCTGCGGGCATCAGGTTTAAGTCCCACGCTCCCACCAGACGGGTACCTCGGATCACATCGCGAATCACACGCTTAATAGTCGCCTAACCCCACCATCGACCGTCGACAAACCAGAGTGCTATTATTGGACCTACCTAGGTCTTGCTTTTACATTTGACGGGAGTTATTGAAGATGGCGAATTCACATTCCGAACAAGCGTCCTACAGCACCATGTTGGTGACGATTGAAGCGCATATTGCTGTGGTCACGTTGAATCGGCCTGAGGCGCGCAACGCGCTGAATCGCCTGGCCTATACTGAACTGGAAGGCATTTTTCGAGATCTTCAAAAAAATTCAGACGTGCGCTGCATTATTTTGACCGGCACAGATCCAGCGTTTTGCTCAGGCGACGATGTTAAAGAGTTGATGACTGGAGATGGTGATACTGGCAAGCAGCGACTGCGCTCTGTCAGACCCGGTACGACGCCTGCGGCCACAGCCATTATGGATTGCGACCGGCCAATCATTGCGGCTGTGAACGGTGCGGCTATTGGTTGGGGTATGGACATGTCATTGATGGCAGATTTTCGAATCGCCTCAGAGCGAGCGCGATTCTCGGAGATGTTTGTCAAGCGTGGCCTGGTCAGTGACGTCGGTGGCTTGGTGCGCCTACCCCAGTTGGTGGGTCCGCAGCGAGCTGCCCAACTGCTGTTTACCGGCGAGATCATTGATGCCCAGTTTGCCCACGAGATTGGGCTGGTGATGGAGGTCGTTCCCCACGAGGAATTAATGTCGGCGGCGCTGATGTTGGCCCGCAAAATTGCGGCGAACCCACCCCTGGCGGTGCGGTATCTCAAAGAGGGCTTGCGCCGTTCCTGCTACGGTGAATACCAGGAGATGGGTAACTGGGTTTCGCAGACGCTGGGCGTGTTGTTTCAGACCGAGGATCATCGCGAGGGTGTTGCCAGCTTTCTGGAGAAGCGCGAAGCTGAATTTAAGGGTCGTTAGTCCATAAGGCAGGCTGCTATTTTTGATTGACCCGCACTGGCGTGGGCCTCATAGTCGAGCTGCAGGCGATCCCGGGCTTAATGCTCGGAGGCAAAGAATCAGAGGTTATACGGATCATTATCCTATTGAAATATGTTGGTCGACAGATGCCATGGTCGAGGCTATACCCCCACGGGATCTTATCTCTGGCCGTGGTTCTGGTGCTCACCGGCTGTTGGCATGGGCAGGGAGACAAGATGGCAGATTTGAAGCCGCCGGTTGCCGAGCAAGTGCCGCGAACCCTGGTGGTGAATGGTCTGCCGCGGCAAGACGAATACTACTGGTTGCGAGACGATGAGCGTGAAGACCCGGCCATGTTGGCGTTGTTGGACGCAGAAAACCAATATACTCAGGCCATGATGGCGCCCAGCCAAGCGCTGCAAGACCAGCTATTTACCGAGATCACGGCTCGGTTCGCCGATGACGACAAGACGATTCCCGTGACTCAAGGTACCTATGCGTACCACCGTGAATTCCAGGCCGGAGGCGAATATCCCGTGTATTTGCGGGGGCTACCGGGTGCTGTTGAGACAACGGAAGTGATCCTGGATGTCAATCAGTTGGCCCAGGCCAATCTGGTGCGTGGTGGCGACTATTATCAGGTCAGCAATTGGAGCGTCAGCAGCGGTGATAACCTGCTTGCGTTCACCGAGGACACGTTGGGACGGCGACAGTATACGCTGCGGTTTAGAGACTTGCAGAGTGGTGAGTTTCTGCCTGATCAGATCACGGGTGTGTCCAGCAGCATCGCTTGGGCGCAAGACAACAAAACGTTATTTTATGTCAAATTAGACCCGCAAACGCTGCTGCCTTATCAAGTTTATCGCCATGTCGTCGGCACACCAATCGAGACCGATCAACTGGTTTATGAGGAGACGGACCGTAGTTTTAGCACGTCCGTGTATACGACCCGTTCAAAGGCTTATGTGGTGATCAGCCTATCGAGCACCGATAGCAGCGAGATTCGGCTGATCGATAGCCTCAAGCCTCAACGTGGTCCCGTGGTTTTTCTGACTCGCGAAGCCGATCATGAATATCGCATTCGACATGTGGCGGGCACTTTCTACATCTTGACCAACTGGCAGGCGAGCAACTTTCGGTTGATGAAGGTTGAAGAACAGCACTTGAATGCTAAGTTGGCCTGGCAGGAGGTTCTTGCTCATCAAGAGCACGTGTTACTGCAGGATGCAGAGGTGTTCAGTGATTATCTGGTGGTGAATGAGCGTGTCCGTGGATTGCCCGTCTTGCGAGTGATATCGCGGGCAGCGGAACAGGGTCCTGGGCGCCGCATCGAGTTTCCAGATCCGACCTATTCCGCTCGCCTGCACAGTAATCCCGAGGTGAGTTCAAGGCGACTGCGCTACGTTTATTCCAGTCTGACGACACCTGAATCGGTGTTTGAGTATGATATGGATCGGGGCATCAGTGTCTTGCTGAAGCAAGATCCCGTGGTCGGGGCTTTCGATGCCAGCCTCTACAAGTCCGAGCGAATCATGATCACGGCTCGTGATGGTACGCAGGTGCCAGTCTCCCTGGTCTATCGGTCAGACCGGTTTTCTCGAGGCAATAATCCCCTGTATCTGAATGCTTATGGTGCTTATGGTTTTGCCAGTGAACCGACATTTCGTTCTCTGCGGCTGTCATTACTCGACCGAGGGTTTGTGTTTGCCATTGCCCATGTTCGCGGTGGCGATGAGATGGGGCGAGACTGGTATGAGCAGGGCCGGTTGCTGCAGAAACGCAACACTTTCTGGGATTTTATCGATGCGACGGACCAGTTGGTGGCGTTGGGCTATGGCGACAAACGCAAAGTGTTTGCGATGGGGGGCTCGGCTGGCGGCTTGCTGATGGGCGTTATTGCCAATGAAGCGCCAGAAAAATACTTGGGAATTATCGCCCATGTGCCCTTTGTGGATGTGGTGACGACCATGTTGGATGAATCGATACCACTGACCGTGGGGGAGTTCAGCGAGTGGGGTAACCCGCAAGACCTCGACTACTACAAATACATGTTGTCCTATTCGCCTTACGATCAGGTGACGGCTCAGGATTATCCGAATATGTTGGTAACAACCGGTTTGCATGACTCACAGGTGCAATACTTTGAGCCGTTGAAGTGGGTCTCGCGTCTGCGGCGGCTGAAGACTGATAACCATCGACTGCTGTTAGATATCAATATGGACAGTGGTCACAGTGGTGCATCCGGTCGGTATACACGCTACCAGACCGATGCTCGTGAATATGCCTTCGTGCTCGATTTGCTGCCGGCAGAATAGTCGTCGAGCAGGGCGTTACCGCAGGTTGCGGTGCAGTCAAGGGCTTTTTGCTAGGATAAATAGTTAGGATAAATAGTTAGGATAAATAG
>JABBAY010000012.1 GCA_018607725.1 K189A clade bacterium | reverse complement strand
ACTCATCAGTGGCTAGACAATTTCGAGGCGAACCCGACGCGACCTACATATTGTGCTCTATTGTTTTTTCAAACACAACATGTAGTTAAATGTTTTAGTGAGAAAGATAGATGAATATTTTTCAATATTTTCAGTTGTGATTTGAGCATAAATAATCGTGCTATTTTGTCTTCAAAGTGACACGACGGCGCTGCAGCAGTATTTTCAGCGGAGCAACGGTTAATATCGCCGATTAATGGGATACACTGCGATGGAACCAATGCTTATTGATCAGCCAAACAGAGGAGTTTCAGATTGAACCAAGTGGAAGGAAAGGTTGCCATCGTGACGGGTGGCGGCAGTGGTATCGGTGAGGCAACCGCTTTATTACTGGCGGCAGCGGGTGCCCAGGTGATGGTGACCGACATCAACCTAGTGACCGCCGAAGAAACTGTCGAGACGATCAAAGACCAAGGCGGTGAGGCGATCTGCATTCAGCATGACGTGACTAGCGAATCCGCCTGGGCGCGAGTTTGCGAGGCGACCCTGGCTGAGTATGGTGGGCTGCATATTCTAGTGAACAATGCGGGGGTTAGTGGTGCGGGTTTACCCGACTTTGAAGAAGCAACGCTGGCGACTTGGCGCGAGGTCATGAACGTCAATCTGGATGCGGTCTTCCTGGGTACTCAGAAGGCGGTATTGTTGATGAAGGATTCCGGTGGTGGCTCAATTATCAACCTGTCTTCTGTGATGGGGATGGTGGGTGGCGCTAGCGCAGCCTATAACGCCTCAAAGGGCGGGGTGCGCCTGCTGTCCAAGTCGGTGGCTGTCTATTGCGGCAAGATGGGTTACAACATCCGCGTGAATTCAGTTCATCCTGGGTTTATCTGGACACCCTTGGTCAGGAACCTGGTGGATCATATGGATGAAGGTAATATGACCGAAGAGGGGCTCCGCGAGATGTTGACTGAACGCCATCCCATTGGGCGTCTCGGCGTCGCAGATGATATTGCCAAGGGTATCGTGTTCCTGGCATCCGATGATGCGTCATTCATTACAGGTAGCGAGCTGGTTATCGACGGCGGCTATACCGCGGTCTAGTGAATTACCGGCGCTGCAAACGCTCGGTGATATGGGTCGAAAAATCAGCGCTAGAGCGCAATCGGTCAGCGATTTGAAGCAGGTTGCAGCGGATGCTAGGGGCTCGCATAAGTTTGTTAATGAAGCAAAAATTAACCGCGGTAGACCATTGTCCTTCGCTTACTTGGTGACTGCTGGTCACGGTGGCAGTTAATTCGCTAAGCTGGATATCTGCCAGATCGATATCCAGAATCAATTTTTCACCAACGTCGAACGCCTGCACACTGCGAAACTGCAAGGCCGTACCATTGAACCCCTGACAGATGACCCCGGGGTCGGGTTTGAGACAGCCAGACAGCCCCGGCCAAGCCACGTTGATGCGCAGATCTGTGGGTAAGTACCGTTGATATTGAAGCTGGTCTAGCTGTTGATTTTGTTGCTGATCTTCACGCATAGACAGGTACTTGGCTGTTTATCGGGTTCATAGGTCTGACTAGGGTTTCATGGCATAGTTCAATTCAGCATTCAGTTCTGTATTCAATGCCCGCCTGCAGTGTCATGTTGAGCGCCAGCTTTAAGGTTCACACGTCGGCGTTTTGGCCCGCGGCACTCAGCTTTGCGCAGGGACGGCTTGAGTTTTGATTCATCTGTTGGCATTGTTGGGCTAATTATTGTCGCCACTGAGTTTCATTGGCCCAATCGGTATTTGCCCAGAGGAAAAATCATGCATCCAGCAGTGCTAGCACAACAACAGCCGAACAAGCCCGCCTATATCATGGCAGAAACAGGCGAGATCATTACACGGCAAACGCTGGAGGATTCATCAAATCAGGCCGCTCAGCTGTTTCGCCAGCTAGGCTTGCAGCGTGGCGATCACATTGCAGTGATGATGGAAAATCATGTGGCTTATATTCAAATTTGTCTGGCTGCTATGCGGGCCGGTTTATATTTCACCTGCATCAGCTATCGGCTGCAGGAGCAGGAAGTGGCGTATATCGTCTCGGATTGTAACGCCAGGGTGTTTATCACGACTCGCGGTCAGCAGGCGGTGGTCGAACGGCTCATCGAGAATGCGTCCGATATCGAACAATGCTATATGCTGGACGGCGTGATCGGTGGCTTTGACAGCTGGGAGGAAGCCACTGCGGCCATGCCTACGACACCGATTACCGATGAGAGCCTCGGGATCGCAATGCTCTACTCCTCTGGCACTACTGGTCGGCCGAAAGGGGTGCTCAAGCCCTTGCCGACGGAAGGGTTTGGCGTCGATACTGGGCCTAACTTGTTTCAGATGCTCTACGGCGCCACAGAAGAGAGCATCTATCTCAGCCCGGCACCTTTGTATCATGCGGCGCCACTGACCTTCACCATGGGATTTATCTTGGCCGGCATGACCTGCGTGGTCATGTCACACTTCGAGCCGGAAGCGGCCTTGGCTGCGATCGAGCGTTATCACATCACCCATTCACAGTGGGTACCCACCATGTTCATCCGGATGTTGAAGTTGGATGAAGATGTGCGGCTCAAGTACAACGTCAGCAGCATGCAGTGTGCGATTCACGCGGCGGCGCCATGTCCGATTCTCGTCAAAGAGCAGATGATTAACTGGTGGGGGCCTGTGATCCACGAATATTATGCTGGCTCAGAGGGCAACGGTTTCGTGGCGATTAACTCTGAGGAGTGGCTCGCACACAAAGGCTCGGTAGGTCGCTCGCTGACGGCCGTGTTGCATATCGTCGACGACGAAGGTGCTGAAGTCGCGCAGGGCGACACAGGCACGATTTATTTTGAAGGCGGCGGTGAATTCGAATACTACAATGATACGGCCAAGACCCAGGAATCTCGCCATCCAAAGGGTTGGAGCACGTTGGGTGATGTGGGTTACATTGATGCGGACGGCTATCTTTACCTGACCGACCGTAAGAGCTATATGATCATCTCGGGTGGCGTGAATATCTATCCACAGGAGACCGAAAATATTCTCGTGAACCATCCCAAGGTGATGGATGTTGCCGTCTTCGGGGTCCCCAATGCGGACTTTGGCGAAGAGGTCAAGGCCGTAGTGCAGCCCAAGGATATGGCCGATGCCGGCCCAGAGCTTGAAGAAGAGTTGATTGCGTTCTGTCGTTCACAGCTGTCGCATATTAAATGCCCGCGGAGTATCGACTTTGATGCCGAACTACCCCGTCATCCCACGGGCAAACTCTACAAACGTCTCCTCAAAGATCGTTACTGGCAAGATCAGGGTAAAAATCTGGCCTCTTGAGTCTCGCTCCAAGACTCGCCGGTGAGGAACAGGCTAGCCGCTAAAAAAGGGCTAGCCCCGGAGATAAACCGTGGATCAGTCGTCGCCGCGGAGCAGGTTAGCAGGAGAATATTGATCGGTGAGTAGACGGCGAGTTCTGTCCCAGTCTTTCTCTCGACTCATATTGGCTGGATATGTTCGTGGGTCAATACCATACGGCCGCAAAGATTCCACTAGCCGGCTGGCCTGGTTCTTGATCACAAAATCACTGGGCAGGCCCTGGCGGCCAGCGATAATGACGCGATTGCCCGAAATCGGCAGTTTAAAGTTGAGGTAGTCACCAAACACCGACTGGTAGGTCTCTGACTCATGGTCATACAAGACGCTGGTTGAGAAGGTATTGGCAACCAGAACCCCTGCTTCGCTCAAGAGATCGCGGCTCTCTTGGAGGAATTCCTGAGTCATCAGATGCTCAGGTATATAGTCTCCGGTAAAGGCATCGAGAATAATCAGGTCATAGGTTCGGTCTTGCAATAAGGCGCGCTTAATAAACACGCGAGCATCGCTGACCTTGACCTTAAGATGGGCTGACTCGGCGAAATTGAAATACTGCCGGGCAACCCGCACCACGGCTTCGTCTATTTCCACCACATCAATCATGGCGGCAGGAAATAATTCTGCGAGTGCGATGGGAATAGAGCCGCCACCGAGACCGATGACCAGGACGCGGGCGGGGTTGGGGTTCAACAACAACCCGCCAAAGCTCATACGGACATAGGGAAATACCAGCCGTTTGGGATCCTGCAGGTCCATACAGGTTTGGTTTCGATCGCCGCGTTGAACGCTAAATAACAGGCAACGTCGACCGTCAGCTTCCTTAACCACAATATTGCGATACAGGGATTTTTCGCGGTGAATCTCGGCCGCTTGCAAGGGCGGGGTGACCAGAAGCAGTAGGGCTAGTAAAACCGATGGTAAAACCGATAGTCGGATCATGTGCGGTGACTCCAGTAAG
>JABBAY010000111.1 GCA_018607725.1 K189A clade bacterium | reverse complement strand
GGCGTCGCTACGTCGGGCGTCGCTATGTCGACGGTACCAATGGCCTTGCCAGTGAGTAAAGATAGCCAAGTGGCGGCTAGCCTGACAGTTTACAGTGATAATTTCGCGGTTGTCCGGGAGGTTAGGCGAGTAATACTGCCCGAGGGGCTTGTCGAGCTTGAGTATCGCGATGTGGCAGCCCATATTGATCCGACATCGGTTGCCGTTGTGTCTCGCGGCGACGCCAGCGGGTTCAACGTACTTGAGCAAAGCTATCGCTATGATCTGTTGAACCGCGAGTCGCTGCTGGCGAGGTTTATCAACCGAAAATTAAAGTATGCGCGCAGTGTGCGCTTTGATAACAAATTCGAGACGATTTACCGAGAAGGAAATCTACTCGCAATCAACCCTGAGATCGTCAATTTTGGTGATGAAATAGCTATCGCGCCGGAAGGCACCATTACCCTGGGATCTGTGCCTCCCGACCTGAAGACAGTGCCAACATTGGTGTGGCTCGTGGATAATAGCCGGGCCGGGTCGCGCCTGCTTGAGACCACTTATATATCGACTAATATTAAATGGCAGGCTGATTATGTGCTGGTGCTCGACAGGGATAAACCAATGTTCGATCTCGCCACTTGGGTGAGTCTGGAGAATCAAAGTGGTGCGCAGTATTCGAATGCTTCAATCAAATTGGTCGCGGGTCAGATCAATCGGGTCAATGATCGCCGCCCCGATATGGAGCGCCCGCTGACTGCCAGTAGAATGGCAAGCCAGGTTCCTCGGCAAGAGTCATTCTTCGATTATCATCTTTACACCTTGCCCCTGAAGACCTCGATTGCCCATAACGAAACCAAACAGTTGCGATTGATGGCTGCCACTGGCGTGAGCTTTCTGAAATCATATGTTTTGGACTCGCAGCTGCAGAATTATCAGGCGGTTGAGTCGAGAAATGCGAATGTCGATATCCGTATGCAGTTTGCGAATACGTCATCGAATCAGCTGGGCCAGCCTTTGCCTGCGGGCAAAGTCAGGGTCTATTTGAAAGATAGCGATGGTGAGCTCCAGCTTGTTGGTGAGGATCGAATAACCGCGCTGGCCGAAGGCGAAGTCGCGCACTTGAGTCTCGGTCAGGCCTTTGATTTGAGGGCAGAGCACAAGCAACTGGGATTTCGACGTTTGGGCGAGCGAGTCATTGAGGTAACAACAGAAGTTACCGTGCGAAACCGTAAGCCTGAGGCGGTGACGGTAACTTTGCACGAAAAACTATTTGGTGACTGGGAAATTACCCAGGAAAGTCTCAAAGGCAAAAAAACGGATGGTGTTACCCAGACCTACCAGCTGGCAGTTGCAGGCGGTAGTAGCGCCACAGTCGTCTATACCGCGAGAATCGACTACTAGGGGCGTTCAATCAGGAGCCCGCCAAGAGGCTGCTGTTCGAAAGCTGTTAAGCCCCACGAAAGTACCACCGTTGCGCTCGCACAGAATGCGCATGAAATGAGCAAAGCGAAAACCCGAAGCCTGGAATTGAGCGGCTTGGGAAAATATCACGGGAAAGCCCACGCCATGAATCCGGACCAACCGTTCGCCACTCGTGTTTTGCACGTTAATACGGTCCACCTGATTAATCACAGCGGCGATCGAGCTACCATTAAAATCGTCACCAAAGACGTACAGGCTGATTTTTCGGCCTGGCTGGTAGAAGGTTGAAATCGCAGTGGTAATTCCCTTTTCTGGACTAGACCGACTGAATGCGTTCCAGCTGGCCAAACGCTTTAAGATGGCACGGCGTCTTGCGGGCGTATCGGGAATCCATTGGTCAGCGTATTGACTGAACATGTATTGACCCTGGTCATTCATGATCTGCACACCCTTCAGGCTCGGGTAGACAGCTAGGGTTTCCTCGACTTTTTGCATGACGAGCGGCCAAGCGAACTCGCGCATGCTGCCGGATGTGTCGATAATAAAGATAACGTAATCGCTATCAACAGGGATGCCGCCAATCAGGTCGCTGGCGGCTGATTTTTGGTACTCTGCCAGCAATATTTGCATTTCGGCCGACAACGATTGCCTGGCCTGGCTAAGCCTTTCGATAGTACTGGTGTGGTTAGTTGAGCTGCGCTGCACTGCTGCATATTCGGTCTGCAGGCTGGTCAGCGTGTCCTCAAGATTGCTAAGTGTTTGCAACTCTAACTTGCTGTCATTTTCCTGATGAATTCGATTTCGATCGAGTTTTCCGCGTTGCTCCCGCGCTGAGTTTAATTGCAACTCAAGTGCGGTGACCTGTTGTTGAGTCTCGCTACTGGTGTGCGCGAATATCAACGGCTCGTAAACCTTGGTCAGAACTAACAATAGTATTAACGCGCCAAACCCGCAGCTGATAACGTCCAGAAAAGAGAGGCTGAGGGTCTCGATTTCACGCCGTCTCCTGCTCATCAGGGCCAGTCCTTGGAGGGGCTGATAAACGACCCGCCAGTTTTTTGAGCCAGAATCCAATAAGAGGGTGTCGCCAACGGATCGCCTTCCATAGGGAACAGAATAATGTTGATAGGGATGGCGGCAGGCAGCTGCATGACTGCAGCGCTAAATAGTTTGGCGCGGTCTGGGCTGCTGATAACGGTGCGGTTAGAAGGATTTTCTCCCTGGGTGGGCAAGCCGTCGACGATGAGAAAGATGTTGTCGGGCCGGGGCGAAAGCTGATTGATGAGTTCGAATGGTGGGAACAACGCAGTGCCGCCGGTGGGGACCAATGCAGACAGATTGTTTAAGGCCAAGTCCACGGCAGGTTTGTCGGAGGTTGCGATCCAGGCATTGTCCGCAACTAAAGGTATGAGCATAGTATTGAACGCGACCAAGGAGAATTCGGCATCCTCGGGCAGGTTCGCGGTAATCCATTCAACTGTGCTGACGGCTCTTCGCCATTTCGGCGCGAGTTTCTTTTGTTCGTCAGGTGCAAGACTCAAGCGTATCGCGTTGACGATACTCTGGTGCAGCATGCTCGCCGACGCGTCAATCAGGATCAGAATGCGTTTTCCGCCAACATTCAGACCTGTGAGATATTGGCGATACCCGTCACCGCGAATAGAACGCAGGCTGGCGCCTGGGTCATTCTCAACTGTCATTTCTGGCTGTTTGCTTGTCGTGGTTTGTTCCAGTGCTGTGAGCTCAGATTTTAGTTTTTCTATCAGGATGGACTGACGCTCAGCTGTTCCTGTAGCGGCTTGTAGGCGAGTCTCGAGTTCAGCAATAGATTGGCTTAGTAGCTCGCTGAGCTGCGCGGCAGAAGTCTTTTCGTCTGCTCGTTGATGCGTGTTTTTCTGTCGGTCAAGCAGCAGATGCTGTTCTTCTTGTAATTGCCTTTGCAACTCTGCAGCTGTCGTTGTCAGCTCAAGATTGGCCGCCTGATTGGCGGCTACTGAGCCATGATTAATAATAACAAAAATCAGTATCACCGCGCCGAAACCACAGGACATGATGTCAAGGAATGACAGGCTGAACACATTGAATTCACGTCTTCTGGTCATAGTTTCGCCGAGGGCGCCTAGTCGATGGATATCAAGATGAAGGATTGATCGTCCAGCACAAGCTGATCCCCCGGTTTTACCGGGAACTGGCCATCGACAAGTTGCTGATTAAGATATACCTCATCAGCGCTGACTGCTTCGATCAATACTTGGTCGGCATGACGGTGAAGGATCCCGCGGGAACCGATTACAGCTGCAAGTGGTAGTGCCGAATGAATATCCGCGAGCTTCAAGGATTGACCGATGGCGAAAGCGTGGTTGTTAAACACCACATGTGTGGCCCTCCGATGAATGCCGGCGGGCGCCGCAGTGGTGGCCATGACGTCAGCGTTCGCCTGCGCCAAACTGGTGATGTGGCTGATAGGTTCGCCGGCGCCGATGATCGTGTCGAGGTGTTGTGCGACGCCGTGTCTAACAGCCTCGGCGCTGAGTTTCTCCACGGTGATGCCTCTCAACAGCGCCAGGGCATCCATGAGTCCGGGGAAACCCGCAAATCGATGTGAGACCAACAAGGTAGTGGTATGACCGGGTACGATCTGAGCATTAACCGCCTGGATGATGGCGGGGTAGAGACTGACGCAAGCGGCGACCAGTTGCTCGGTGGAGACCGGTGTCTGGTGGACGCCAGTCTCGAGTGTCAAACTGAAGGTAGGTTCGATGCGGTGCTCACGGCTTGCGATCCAGTTCGGAACCGCGTCATACAACAGCTGTTCGCTGGCAGCCAGGTGCAAGGGATCATAGCGTGAGTCCTTGATAAACTGGCTGGCGATGGTGTTGGCCCAACGATCCCAGAGTCGATACAAACCCGTATCCGCTAGGGTTTTTG
>JABBAY010000247.1 GCA_018607725.1 K189A clade bacterium | reverse complement strand
TGATGTAGTAGCGCTGGTACAAAGCCGTGGCGCGGGTCAGCTGCATGGACTCATCAATAACCTTCTCACCGTTGACCGACACTGCATTTGATTGAACCAGTTTGCGCGCCTGCCCCAACGTCACTTCACCCCGCGGCGTGACCGCCAGCCCAGACTCCACCAGCGCATCCGACAGCCCTATCGCCTCACCGTCCACTTGAGTGACCGGTAAACCGTCCTGTGCTAACTGCTGCAAATCGGCCTCGGCCAGGGCCGTTAGCGTGTTTCTAAAGAGCGCCTCGGTGATACGCAAGGCAGCCGCCAGTCCGGCCTCACCGTGCACCAGTCGAGTCACGGCCTCAGCCAGCGCCTTATGCGCCTCCTGCAGGCCCGGATCCTGACCATGGACAGCGGCCAGTCGACTCAGTTCTTCCTCAGGCAGGAACGTGAAAATCTTCAGATAATGAATGACGTCAGCATCAGCACAATTGCGCCAGAACTGATAAAAACTGTAGGGCGAGGTCTTCTGTTGATCTAACCAGACAGCATTACCCATGCTCTTGCCGAACTTGGTGCCATCAGAATTCGTGATCAATGGGTAGGTTATCCCGTGCGCATGGCGACCATTCATGCGCCGTATAAGATCCATGCCACTGGTAATATTACCCCACTGGTCACTGCCTCCCATTTGGATGGTGCAGTCATAGCGCTGATTGAGGATCACAAAATCATAGGACTGCAGGATCATATAGCTAAACTCCGTATAGCTAATGCCCTGCGATTCATCTTCGAGGCGCCGCCTAACTGTTTCCTTCTGAATCATGGCGTTAACACTGAAGTGCTTGCCGATATCCCGTAAAAAATCAATGACCGTCAGCTGCTCAGTCCATTCAGCATTATCCACGACGATCGCCGATGTGGAACCACAATCAAAATCCAGAAACGCGCTGGCTTGCTGCCTGATTTTCACGACAAAGTCTCGAACCACCTCCGCCGACTTCAACTCTCGCTCACTGCTTCGACCACCTGGGTCACCGATCATGCCAGTTGCGCCACCCACGAGCAGAATGGGTTTATGACCTGCCAACTGAAATCGGCGCAGGGCCAGCAAAGGTACCAGATTGCCGATATGTAAGCTGTCTGCCGTAGGATCGAAACCACAATACACGGTCCGCGATTCAGCCTGCAGATGAGCCACCAAATCCTCTTCGCTGCTGACCTGGGCGATCAAGCCGAGCGAGCGTAAATTACCTAAAAGATCTTGCTGAATACCCATGTGTCGCGTCTCATATGTGTTCATTGGCCTTAGTGTCACAGGGATCGGGGCAGCCTTGTCGAAGCGACTGCCCTGCCAGCATAGTCATCGACCGGCGAAGGCGCAAAAATACAGGAAATTCAGATAATTTCAAGATAAATGAACATCAAAGCAGGCTTAAAGTGAGCGATACTTGCCGCTGAAAGGGTTTTAATTTTTCTCTATTTTTTATATAGTTACTGGCGATTTATCACAGACCACAATAATTACTGACGACCCCCTACCATGTCTATGGAAGCTTACCCCAAGACTCACTTGAAAATCGCCCTTGCTGTCGCTTGCTGCTTGCTGGTCGTCATCACTGCATTGCCTGCGAAGCAAGCACCCGAGATGTCTCGGGTGCCCGTGACTTTATCGATCCTGCCACAGGAGATCGAAACCAGTTTTGAGTCCGAGCTATCTAACAAATCAGTCAGTGCCGAGCTATTCGAGTCACTCACACCCTCTCAAACCCGCATTACGATCAAATCCGGGGACAGCCTATCGGCCATTTTCAACCGCGCGGGCATCTCAGCTGGAGAGCTACAACGGGTTATGGAACTCGGCAAGTCAGTGGCGGTATTAAAACGGATACTGCCTGGCAAAAGTCTATTGTTCGAGGTTAATCCATCTGGACAACTCAACGCTCTAAGTTACGAAGAGACGCCTCTGAAGCACTTGATCATTACCCGCAACGGTGAAAAGTTTCAGTCTTACTGGCAAGAAGCAGAAGCTGAGACATTGATCTCCTATGGATCGGCATCCATTACTCGCGATAACCCTTCTCTATACCAAGCTGGCAAGGCTGCGGGACTGTCTGACGCGCTCATCATGAAACTCAGTTATGTTTTTCAGTGGGATATCAGCTTTGCACTGGACCTTCGCCAAGGAGATTCTTTCACGCTATTGTTTGAAAATATCTATGTTGATGGCGAGAAAGTCAAAGAAGGTGAAATACTGGCCGCGCAGTTCAACAACATGGGCAAAGTCTATACCGCCGTGAGATACGCCGACAGCCAAGGCCGTGAAAACTATTTTGCACCGGATGGAAGTAGTCTGCGCAAAGCTTTCTTGAGAGACCCAGTGCATTTTTCCCACGTTAGCTCAAGCTTCAACCTGAAGCGCCTACACCCTATTCACAAACGCGTGATGCCTCATCGTGGAACCGATTATGCCGCCAACAAGGGCACCCCCGTATTGGCTGCCGGTGACGGCAAAGTGAGTGGCGCTCGTCAAAATAACGCCTCGGGCCGCTACGTAGTGATTCAGCACGGGGAGCAATACACCACAAAATATCTACATCTGTCGGCGTTTGCCAAGGGCATTCGCGCCGGCAGTTCAGTGAAGCAGGGGCAAGTCATCGGCTACGTTGGCGCCACGGGCTGGGCAACTGCAGCGCATCTGCACTATGAGTTTTTGGTCAATGGCGTTCACCGAAATCCAAAAACAGTGAAATTGCCGCACGCTCAACCTATCCCTAAGGTTGAGCTTGATCGCTTTTTACTGTCGACCCAAAGTCTGCTGGCAAGGTTGGATTCGGTCGCGGGGACCACCAATTTAGCCCTGTTAGACACCCCTGATCGCTCACGCTAGTCGCGCTTGACACGGCCTTTGAGCGCGCCTTGAGCAGAAAATGGCTAGTTGCTTTGGCCCTTCACCTAAATCGAGAAAGAATTACCACAACCACAGGTCGAGCTGGCATTCGGATTCGTCACGACAAATCTCGAACCCTGCAAATCCTCTTTGAAATCAACTTGCGCTCCAGCTAGATATTGGAAGCTCAATGCATCCACAACCAGTGTCACGCCAGCGTTCTCGATAACAGTGTCGTCATCCTCAACGTCCTCATCGAACGTGAAACCATACTCGAAGCCAGAACAACCGCCACCAGTGACAAATACCCGAAGTTTTAATGTCGGGTTCTCTTCTTCCGTGATCAGGTTTTTGACCTTATGGGCCGCCGAGTCCGTAAACTTCAGGCCTGTTGGGGTATAGGTTGATACTTCACTCATAGGCTTTCTATAGCATCCATGGCCCGCCAATCAAGCGGCCAACAATGAAAAAAATGGCTGACTCAGCAGCCTAGGTTCGCAGCCCACCCGCAATTGGCGGAGTGGGTATTGAAGGCTTTAGTGTACTCGATTTCCCCGAAGTTCCACGTTGCTGCTGAACAATTTGACCTGCCGCACTTGAATTATCCTGCGCAGTACGGTTCTTCAAAGCCGTGTCTTCGGAGTCTAGGTGCAAGAGGCTACCGTCAATCCGACTGCCCTCTACCATTTCAACAAGATTATAAAAGACATTGCCCTTGATCTGCGCATTGGCCGAGAGCTCCACATGTTTGTCCGAACGTATATCACCGAAGACCTCGCCATTGACGACAACGTTTGGCACTGTGATATCTCCCCGAACGGTACCTTTTTCACTCACCGTAACTTGCGCTTTGGAGCCAGCCTCGGCATAAATATTACCCTTAACGCACCCATTGATCAGTAGCTGATCTTTAAAGTGAAGATCACCGATAAGCTCGCAGTTCTCGGCGATCAATGTAATTCCGGCTTCCGTCGTCTTTTTACCAAACATGCACAATCCTCTTTACAGTCGCCACTCGAATGTTTTATCCAAGCCCCTCACCTTCTGATCAGACGGAAGCACCACCACTATCATCTGCTCAGGAATAAAACCATCAGGCAAGATAACATCGCCTGCTATTTTCTGGAAATATCGAAACCGAAACTTGATCTGACTCAATTTACTCTCACTCACCTCACTTAATTGATAGTTTTTCTTATTACCATCCAGCATGCCCACAACAGCTATTTTAACCGTTCCAATCACATACTCGTGCTTCTCAACGATCTGAGTGAGGTGCATACTGTAATGAAAGCGATCCGGCACTTCTGTCGCAGAAATAGCGAATTGTTCAATACGCAGCCCGGTCGAATCCGCGTTCGGCACCATCACGCCTTTATAGAATCGGATTTCCTCATTAAGCTCAGCAATCTGGCTTTGCAAGGCCTCTACGGATTGTCGAACCTCTTCATTCGCCAGCACGTCGACTTCACCGCCCAGCTTCACA
>JABBAY010000002.1 GCA_018607725.1 K189A clade bacterium | reverse complement strand
CCACCATGCCGTCTTCACCCAACACGCTCGATTTTCGGATCTGCCAGAATTCCTTGACGCGGTCTTGCATGACGATCTCCTTGTATAGGGCTGCGTGCACTCGGCGATATCAACTCAGATATCGGCTCAGTGTACCGAATTTTGTCCTGGTTGGTACTTGTTAGCCGTAAGTCGGCGGTTGAGTTCAGGTGTATCGCTAAGCTGACCTGCGAATGGTAGCACAGGCGTTATTTATGGGTGGCGATTCATAGATCTGCTATTCATGTCATTGTCGATCCGATAAATTTACATTAAGTTGTTCGATAGGTTGGCTGTCGATGGGTTGGCAGGATCGCGCAGCCGCCAACTTAAACCGCTTGGCCTTAGCCTGCTGATCCAACCGATAGACGGAACCCACGCGCCTCAAGCCGACTCAGAGTCCTTGCTATGCTGCCCAACAAAACCAGCCCCACCTCACACACCTATTTTTCTGAGCGCCTGAAGCTGCACTATCTCGATTGGGGTAACCCAGACGCACCGGATGTACTGCTCATTCATGGCTCGCAGGATAACTGCCACAACTGGGATTGGACCGCGCAACAGCTGTGCGCTGACTATCATGTGATTGCGCCAGATCTACGCGGGCATGGTGACTCTGAGTGGGTCAAAGGTAGTCCCTACAACATCCTCGATTATGTCTACGACATCGCACAGTTGGTAGAACAAGAGGATTTGAACCCGGTCAATGTCATTGCTCACTCGATGGGCGGCACCGTTGCTTGCCTGTTTGCCGGTGTTTATCCAGAGAAAGTCAGTAGTTTAATCTCCATAGAGGGTGTCGGCGGCCACTGGTATATGCGTACTGACGAGCATCCCCAAGCGCGGATTCGTGAGTGGATTGATAGCACTCGGCAACTGGCCGGCAGAGTGCCGCGAAAATACACCAGCCTCAGCGAAGCGTTTCAGCGCATGCAAAAGTCCAATCCCCACCTTAGCGAGGAGCGGGCTCGGCACTTGACGACCCACGGCAGTAACCGTAACGAAGATGGCACCTACTCCTGGAAGTTTGATAACTACACCCATTCACGCTCGCCGCTGGGCATGGACTTCAACGACATGATCCAGCTGTGGGAGAAGATAGACTGTCCGACATTGTTGATGAATGCCAAACAAGGCTTTGGTCACCGCACAGGCCAGGAAGGCACGTTGAAATACTTTCGGCAGGGCGAAGTGCTGGATGTCGACCAGGCAGGTCACTGGTTGCACCATGATCAGTTTGATTTGTATCTGGCGGCCTGTTCAAAGTTTTTAGCGCGCCATGCCAGATAGGTGGCGAACCCGGTAGTCTAGCAGTTAGAGTTCATAGACTATGTAAGCGCTCACTATCCAGCCGTTGTATTGGTCTTCTGTAGCAGCCTGTGCCTCTGGAATAGAGACGGTCAATTGATGTTTGCCTTGACTCAATGGGCCAAGGTCAAAGGGTTTGGCCGGCACATCGCTGCCAGGACACCAGTTTGAGCGAGAGTAATCAGACGAGGCAATCCGCTCCTCAATGGTCTCGCCCTGCCACTGCGTTGTCTGCGTCCAGACTCCAGAGCTAGGATTGAGGCGTCTGAAATTAGCACAATCGTCACGCCAAGGGGTGAAGCGGCTTATCACGATACCGTCAAAGCTCAGCTGGTTTTCTCGAGGTGTAAATTCATCCCCCGTGCTGTGGCCGCCATGACCTGTGGTGACGTAATAGAGCCGAGCTTTCGCGACGGCCTGGGGCAAATCAAACTCCACCGTGAGATCAGCCTTGGCGAAGCCGTCATAGCCCTGCTGGCGCTCAATGTAAGCGTTGGTGTTGACTAGCGGCAAGACCACGGCCTGCTGTTTCCTGTGACCTGCAATCTGGCTCTCCTTAAAGTCAAAATCGACACTGATGTTGTAGCCTTGCTCTGACCAAGTGTCGATGTAGACACCCACCCAAACCTCATTTTCGAGCAGGGGTAGCAGATGGCTGATATCTGCCGACCAGGTCACCGCATCAGCCCAGTTAGGAATATACACAGGTTTCAGTTTCAGCATCTTCGGTTTGTCGCTGTAATAGCCAACGCCAAAAGGTGTGATAAACCGCAGCAGTTCCACGGCCGGATAGTAGGTTTGGTCGAGATCCGTGAAGTGGGCGACCGCGGGGTAGGGCTCTGCCATTTTTTCTGGCGGAAACTGACCCTGCGCCAAGCTGATAATTGATAGCGTGTCATTGGCGGGAAGCACGAATAGCGATCCCGATTTGTCCCACGGGTCACCATTAGAGGTGAGTGAGACGCGCGCGGTCACCTGTGGCTGCAGCTGATAGACCGGTAATGTTAGCTTCCTCAATATGATTCTACCGCCGTGTAACACCAGCTGATCGGTGTCGGTCTGCGCGCTATCAGTATCTGGCCTGAAAGAGATTGGCTGATCAGTAAACACCTCGATCTTTTGATCACCCAAATGGCTGAGGGGTTCATCGCAGGCGCTGCACAATGCAAGCAAGGCGCAGAGTAAAGTTAGGCAGGGCATCTTCATGGGTTAGATTCTGCGGCATCGACGGGTCAGTGTAAACTGCACTTCATGGCCCAACCGGGGTCGGGCTCAAACGGGGTCGGAGGAAAGTGCCGGGGTAAACTCGACGGGATCGGGCTTAAATGGGGTCGACGCAAAAGCCGGGGTAAAACCATGGCGACGTCGAAGCCAGTGACTGCAACATTGCAACCGACAAGCGTCGAAAGTTAAACTCACCGCCACTTTGATCAACCATGGATGATCCTGATGGATGCCAGAACTCAGCAACTACTTACTGCGCCGCCAGCCTCGCTGCTGGTTAAGATGGCGACGCCTAATGCGCTGGCGTTCTTGATTCAAGGCTTTGTCAGCATGGCGGAAGTCTGGTTTATCAGTCGACTCGGCACCACTTCGCTGGCGGCCATCGCGCTGGCTTTTCCATTATTGATGTTGACCCAGATGATGTCTGGTGGCGCCATCGGCGGCGCCGTCGCATCGGCCGTGGCCAGAGCCCTTGGGGCTGGCAATGTTGCTCGCGCGGAACAGCTGATATGGCATGCATTGGTGATCGTTGGGCTAGGCGCGAGTACGTTTCTCGGCGCGTTTCTATTGTTCGGTGAAATATTCTTAGGTTTTCTCGGTGGGTCTGATGGGGTGTTGGCAGAGGCCATGGCCTACTGTCTGGTACTGTTCACCGGCGGCGTATTTATCTGGTTCATGTCAGTGATGAGCGCCGTATTTCGCGGCACCGGCGATATGCAGTTTCCCGCGTTGATTATGGTGCTGGGCGCCTGCATTCAAGTACCCCTAACGGGTTGCCTGGTGATGGGGGCCTTTGGTTTACCAACCTTGGGAATAGTTGGTGCTGCCGTGTCCGCCATTGTCAGTGCTGCTATTCTCAGCCTGATATTTCTCTGGCGGCTGATTTGGGGGCGTCAAACTCTGAAGCTGCGCTGGCATGCGCGCGTGTTGTCCCGCGAACTTTTTCGAGACATATCGAAGGTGGCCGTGCCCGCATCATTGTCGCCGCTGCTGACAATTTTGACAGTGCTGAGCCTCACCAGCCTGGTAGGGCGCTTCGGCGAGGCAGCATTGGCAGGTTATGGCATTGGCTCGCGAGTTGAAATGCTATTGGTGCCCCTGGTGTTTGGTCTGGGTGCGGCTATGACCTCACTGGTGGGTCTTAGCCTGGGTGCCGGTAATCTGGCGCGAGCAGAACGCATTGGCTGGCTGGGAGGAACCATGGCTGCGGGAGTCGCGGGTATGGTAGGTCTGTTGTTGGCGCTGTTTCCATCGGCGTGGATCGGCGCCTTCACCAGCGACCCGGCGACCTTTGCCTCGGCTAAAAGCTATATCCAGATCGTTGGCCCCTGCTTCGCCTTTCAAGGACTGGGCTTGTCATTATATTTCGCCAGCCAAGGTGCTGGCAGAATGGCCTGGCCGATTTTGGCGACGATTCTGCGCATACTATTGGCCGTCGGCGGTGCGCTTCTGCTCGCCTTCTACTTTGACTTCGGTCTCAAGGGTATCTATATCGCCGCCGGAACCGGCATGGTTGCCTATGGGATCATGATTGGCGCAGGTTTGAAACTGGGCGCCTGGAGATAAAGGTGATGTCAGGATGCTGCCGCGATCCAATATCGGTCACGTGTCCTATCGCCCGCAACCGATTCCGCAGCTTAGCGGCGGCTAACCAATTCATGTCAGGGTTGAGGTGCCATCAGAAATCCATTATCTGTTCAATATCACCATCAATGGTATGCCGCCGCTGGGTCAGTAACGAGACGCCAATAAACAGCACAATGGATGTGACGAAGGCGACAAAGCCGGCATTCAAACCATTAGGTAGCTGA
>JABBAY010000113.1 GCA_018607725.1 K189A clade bacterium | reverse complement strand
GGGTTCAGCAATGTTAGCCCGCGTTAAGTGGTTACTAGTCATGCTGATGACCATGGTCGGCTGGAGCCCATGTCAGGCGGATCAGGCTATTCAATGGCAAGGATATGACATCCATTATACGACCTTGAGCAGCCGGTTGATTCCCGCTGATGTCGCCAAACTGCATGGTATTATTCGCGCCGACAATCGAATGGTGACGAATCTCTCAATCCGCAAGACCAGCAAGACCGGTGAGAAGGGTGACCCAGTCACAGCAAGCATTCATGGCACGGCCACCAATTTGTTAAACCAGCAGTCTGTTCTCGACTTTACCGAGGTCTTGGAGCCCAATGCCATTTACTATTTGGCGAATCAGCTGGTGGACGAGCGCGACACCTTGCGCTATTCAATTTCCATTCAACCTCAGAGCAGTGAGGCAACCTACCTGCTGGAGTTTGTCCGCGATTACTACCAGTAATCCACAGCTTAAACAGGCCTACATAACAGGCCAACTAGTCGTCTATCCAACAACCACAGTCATTTAAGACCCGAGTCCTTCTATGCATCCATCAGCGAACATTGTCCTCGCCAGCAATAATTCCAAGAAGGTCGCCGAACTGCTGGCCCATCTACCCCCGCACTTCGACTTGGTAACCCAGGCTGAACTCGACATTCCAAGCCCGGAAGAAACGGGTACAACCTTCGTCGAAAACGCTATCATCAAAGCCAGACACGCGGCTCAAATTAGCGGCCTCGCTGCGATCGCAGACGACTCAGGGCTTGAGGTGGACGCCCTGCAGGGCCAGCCCGGGATCTACTCGTCTCGATTCGCTGGCGATCTAGCCACAGATAGTGACAACAATGAACGATTGCTGACCGCCATGACAGACGTTGAAGACGAGGCCCGCACCGCAAATTTCTATTGTGTCATTGTGATGCTTAGACATGCGCTGGATCCCACCCCCATCATCGCCTCAGGGCGCTGGCCCGGCATCATTCTGCGGGCGCCCAGGGGCCAGCTTGGCTTTGGCTACGACCCCTTATTTTTTGATCCGCTACTGGGTCGATGCGCCGCCGAACTCTCACCCCAGGAGAAATATCAGGTGAGCCATCGTGGCCAAGCACTCAGAGCGCTTTCGAAGGCCTTGGTCTAGTGTCCCTAGCGCCCGCCATAGCATTGTATATACATTTTCCTTGGTGTACTCGAAAGTGTCCCTATTGTGATTTCAACTCGCATGCCGTGAGTGGTGAGATCCCAGAGACCGCCTATATCCAGCAATTGTTGCTGGACCTCGATCAAGACCTGCTATTACTGGACGATACGCCCACAGTGACGTCCATTTTCCTCGGCGGGGGCACGCCAAGCCTGTTCCAACCTGCCGCGATCAGCACCTTGCTCACAGGCATCCAGCAACGCCTGAAACTGGATCCGCGGGCGGAAATCACCCTGGAAGCCAACCCAGGAACCACAGATTACGCCAAATTCAGCGGTTATGTGCAGGCGGGCGTGAATCGCCTGAGTATGGGGGTCCAAAGCTTTAACGATATACAGCTCAAAGCCCTGGGACGCATCCATTCCGCTGCCGAGGCCAGCCGCGCCTTTGCCGCCGCCCGCGCCGCTGGCTTTGAAAACATTAATATTGATCTGATGCACGGCTTGCCAGGCCAGACATTAAGCGCGGCGATGCAGGACCTGGAACAAGGGCTGAACCTAGCGCCTGAACATTTGTCCTGGTATCAGCTGACGATCGAACCCAATACCGGCTTCTACCGTTACCCTCCAACTCTGCCTGATGACGATGCCCTTTGGTCGATCTACAGCGAGGGGCTCATACGACTCAAAGCTCGGGGCTTCGAGCGCTACGAGATTAGCGCATTCGCTAAAGACGCGCGCTTGAGCGCCCATAACCTCAACTACTGGCGATTCGGCAACTATCTGGGTATTGGCGCCGGCGCTCACGGCAAACTTTCAAGCGATGGTCAATTGTTACGCACTACCAAGACCCGAGTGCCCGCCGACTACCTCAAAGCCCCAAACCGGCGCAATTCACCCATTGCTGACGCCAGCCTGCAGCTGGAGTTTTTGATGAACAGCCTGCGCTTAACGGCCGGGTTTGATTGGACAACCTACGAAGAAAATACTGGGCTAGATAGGGCAGGGCTGAACAGTTTTGTCGCCCAAGGGCAGGCCAAGGGCTTGCTGAATTTAACGTCAGCAGGCCTACAGCCCACCACAAGAGGCTTGCAGTTTCTGAATGACTTACTGCTCATGGTCGATTGAGGATTTTCCTGATGTCGTCCACGCAAGATCAACAACCTCATGACCCAGACGTAGACCCCGGCGCTCATATTTAGTCACGGGCCGAATCGGTGGCGCACAGGCAACGAAGCCGGTATTCAAAGCCACGGTCTCCTGCACAACTTCCGCATAGGGCACCCAGTCGGTCGCAATATGCAGCACGCCCCCTGGCTTGAGCCGACTCAATGCTAAGGCGACAAAGGCTTCATTGATAAGACGGCGTTTATGGTGGCGCTTCTTGTGCCAAGGATCGGGAAAAAACACTTGCAGACGATCGAGAGAATTCGCCGGCAAACAGTGGGTCAAGACATCGACAGAATCGGTACAAAAGACTTTCAGATTCTCCACACCGGCTTCCGCTGCCAGATGGAGCAGGTGACCCACCCCCGGGCGGTGCACTTCAATACCGATAAAGTTCATATCGAGATGTTGCTGCACCATCTCAAACAACGAATCCCCCATACCAAAGCCAATCTCAAGGACCAAAGGTGCGTTCGTCGGAAACAGTGTCTGCGGCACCACTGGGGTCATCGTGGGCTCTAACCCATAGCGTTGCCATTGGGTTTCCAGCGCATTTAACTGCCCAGGGGTCATACGACCGGCACGAATAACGTAGCTGCGAATCTGTCTGGGATCGAAGGCGATAGACACTAGACTGCCTTTTGCCAAACGGCCACGCCAAGCAGGCCCCAGCCGATCAAGAAACCCAGTCCGCCCAACGGCGTGATCGGCCCAGGCCAACTCCAACCCGAGAGCGCCAACAAATAAAGGCTCCCAGAGAACAGCACGATACCCGCCATAAAGGCATAACTGGCGCCCTGCAGGGCCCAATGACGATCCCACAGCAACATCAGCAGGCCGACGATCAACAGCACAAGCGTGTGGCTCATCTGATAACCGACGCCTGTTTCAAAGGCACTCATCAATTTTGGATCGAGGCGTCCGCGCAACCCATGGGCTGCAAAAGCACCGAGGCCGACGCTCAGGAAACCGCTTATGGCGGCAAAGAGTAAAACCAATTTAGGTGTCATGTGGTGTGACCATGGAAATGGTTATGCGGGGTGGCGGACTCCCCAGGCACTACCGCCTAGAGATCAAATTGTAAGCGCAGCTTTTTGATCGCGTTCTTTTCAAGCTGCCTGACCCGCTCTGCGGAGATACCGAAATACTCGGCTAATTCGTGCAGTGTAGCCTTGTTGTCCTGCAGCCAGCGCTGCTGAATAATATGTTTCGCACGATCATCCAGATTCGTGAAGGCGGCCGCCAACTGGCGCTGTCGTCCTCGAGAGCTGTTTTGCATTTCAATAATCAGGGCCGGATCACTTTCCGTATCTTCGAGATAGCGAGACGGGGATAAAAACTCATCTTCCTCATCGGGGCCGCCGTCAAATGCTTCATCATGAGCCGACAATCGACCTTCCATCTGCCGGACTTGATGGGGTTCGACGCCTAGCTCGCCAGCGACAAACTTGACCTCTTTGTCATTCATCCAACCCAAACGTTTCTTGCTGCCACGCAGATTGAAAAACAGTTTACGTTGAGCTTTGGTGGTGGCGACTTTAACGATCCGCCAGTTCTTAAGAATAAATTCGTGCATTTCTGCCTTAATCCAATGCACAGCAAAGGACACCAGGCGCACACCGAACTCTGGGTTGAAACGGCGAACCGCCTTCATCAGTCCCACATTACCTTCCTGAATCAAATCAGCTTCTGATAAACCATAGCCTGAATAGGACTTCGCGATATACACGACGAACCGCAAGTGCGCCATAACCAGGGAGCGCGCAGCATCAATGTCGCCATCGGTGTAGAGCCGAATAGCCAGCTCTCGCTCTTCCTCTACGGTCAGCAAGGGGATCCTATTCACCACTTGAATATAGGCCTCGAGGTTCGCACCTGGTGACATCAAATGGAGGGGTAGATTATCAGTACTCATAAGCGTCTCATATTTCGAGGCTGCGTATTCTAGCATTCCAAGACCAAGACTGCGAATGTCAACGCCGGCGCAAGCCTTTTGTTCTCGGGCACCGGTCCGGAATTCCGAACCTTGGATTCAATACGACAAAATATCGAAAGTAGATGGCTTAAGCTCGATCGCCGAACTTGATCGCTTAAATTGATCGC
>JABBAY010000051.1 GCA_018607725.1 K189A clade bacterium | reverse complement strand
CGCTCTTCATTGCGCTCTTCATTGCGATCAGCGCAGAACTGACAACCCAGTTCAAGACCGAATCTGAAGCGCAATATTGACTGCCATTCACCCTGGCGAGCGTAACGCTTACTTAATAGGACGTTATTCGTGAACATGCATTTAATCGGCTTATCTGGAGTCGACATCGCGAGGCTCATCCGCACCCGTCAAGTGTCTGCGATGGAAGTCATGCTGGCAACTCGGCAGCAAGCGGAGAAAGTCCAGAACGTCTGCAACCCATTCGTCGGCTTCAATTGGGAGCAGGCCATCACTCAAGCCCGCCACTGCGACCAGCGCTTGAGCACCGGCGACAGCGCCGCACTGCCGGCTCTGTTTGGTGTGCCATTCTCGGTTAAAGACTTACTCAACACCCGCGATATGTGCACCAGCTATGGCTCGCGGGCTTTTCAGTACTACCAGCCAGACAAGGATGTGGTCGCCGTCTCTCGGTTGCGCGCCGCTGGCGCCATTTTGATCGGCAAGACCACTACCCCTGAATTTGCCGCTAAGGTGCTCACCGACTCTGAGCTGACAGGCATTACGCGCAATCCCTGGGACACGCAGCGCTCTCCAGGAGGCAGTAGTGGCGGTGCCTGTGTTGCGGCGGCCACCGGTGTCGGGCCACTGGCCGTGAGTACCGATGGTGGTGGATCCTCCAGAATACCCGCCGCAGCCTGCGGCATACTGGGCCTAAAAGTCACTATGGGGGCGATTCCGCACGAGTCCTGGCCATTTCATTATGGTAATAACAGCTCAATCTCAATCAACTGCCGGCATATCGAGGATCTTGTAGCGAGCTTCAACGCCATGTCTGGCGCCCACACGCTGGACCCCTGGTCTCGGCGCGCAACGGCCAAGCTCAACCTTGGGGCTTCTGCTCAGACGCAGACTAACCGCAAAAAAATCCTGTTTATTCCCGCCCTTGGTGGTCAACCCTGTGATCAAAAGATCTTGACCCTGGTGCAGCAAACCGTGACCGACCTGCAGCGCGCCGGTTACCTGGTTGACCAGGCGAGCAGTGACCCATTGGCCTTCGACCCTGGCATCGCCATGCAGATGATGGCCGCCAATCTGGCAGCGCGGGTCAGGGCCATGACCCCGCAACAGCAAGAATTGCTGGGCTCCGGCCTGAAGATATTATTGTCTGACAAGACCTTTCGATCCGACGGTGTGCGCCTGCAAGCCGATGCTATGGCACGTTCACAGCTCTACGACAGACTCGAAGGCCTGCTGACGGACTATGCCATGATCTTGACGCCAACCTTGAATGCCCAACCGCCTCAAGCTGACCCAAGCCAGGATCAGCACGTGCTGATCAATGGTGAGCAACGAGGATTAGCCAGCTGGTGGTCGCATCTCGCCATTGCCAACTTGACCGGGCATCCTGCCATTTCAATTCCCTGCGGCAGGGATGCGGACGGCCTACCCGTTGGCCTCCATGCTCTGGCTGGCTGGGATGCAGAACAGACGCTGGTGGACTTGGCGGCGCAGGTGCAGAGCCTCCACGACTGGTCAGTCCAGCGACCGACACTGACTTGACCCGTCCGCCCCGAACCGCCCTGCTGCGCTAGTCCTCAGGCACGCGATCAACTGATCCTGGTGGCGCACTGATTGCTTGATCTGGCCCAATATTAGCGCGCCGGATCCGGTGTATCTTGCATCGCTATATTGCATTCTGTAGGCATCGCACCCTCCAATGAACCCCCTCATACGCTTGGGTATCTGGCGCCTCGCCGACCCCAAAATCAGCATTACTTCTGCGGCCTCCATGACCATCGGCGCCAGCGTTGCCGCGCTGCAGGCGCCACTTAACTGGTCTTGGTTATTGATCACCGGCGTGGCGTTTTTCTGCATGGAAGTGGCCAAAAATGCCTGGGGCGATATTTATGATTATGACTCTGGCACCGACCTTGCCGTCGCGCCAGAAGATCGCACGGATTTTTCCGGTGGCAAGCGCGTCATGGTGGACAACTTACTAAGCCGCAATCAGACCTGGCTCGTCGCCGCGGTGTTTGCCACTCTGGGCTTGGCTCTTGGCGGCATCATCGTCGTCGGGCAAGAGCCCCGTGCCTTGTGGATCGGGATCGCGGGCCTTGTCCTCGGCTGGTCCTATCATGGCCCGCCCCTGCAACTGGTGTATCGTGGCTGGGGCGAACTGGCAGTGTTGCTGATCTATGGGCCCGTGATCGCCCTCAGTACTTATCTGATCCAACGCCATCAGCTCAGCCTTGATGTCTTGTTGCTCTCCCTGCCCCTTGGCATCTTCATCACCGCTTTTCTGTGGGTCAACGAGTTCCCCGATCACGATGCTGACCTGGCTGCGGACAAGCGTAATCTGGTGGTGATCCTCGGACGCCGGCGAGCCAGCCGTCTATTGCCGTTGATTTATCTTAGTGGCTTTCTCCTGCTGCTCGTCATGCCACACATCACGCAGCTGGACAGCGCAATCTGGTGGGGAACTATCGCTTTGCCAACCGCGGCTCTGGCATGCTACTGGACCTGGCAACAGCCTGAAACCTTTTATCGGCACAAACCTGTTCAGCCCTTAGCCCTGGTGACCTTTATTCTGTATCCCATCGGTATCTGCGCCGCTCTGAACTTCACGGGCCAAATCAGGTGACCCCATGAGTCGGGCTGGACTCATCAGCAAAGGGATTGTTGATGGGCTACTTGCGTTGCTTAGCCTAATTGTGTGCGTGCCGTTGATGCTGCTCATCGCGGTCCTAATCCTAATCACCGATGGCCGCCCCATTGTCTTTCAAGAATATCGTCTTGGCCGTGGCCAACAGCCTTTCATGCTGTACAAATTCAGGACTCTGACCGTCGGGCTTGAGGGGCCACTAGTCGCGCCCGGTGATGACCCCCGCATCCATCCCATTGGTCGGGTGTTGCGCCGCTACCATCTCGACGAACTGCCGCAGCTGATTAACGTCGTCCGCGGCGACATGAGCCTCGTGGGCCCCAGACCCATGAAGCCAGAGCATGGTCAGTTAGTGAAGTCCATAACGCTGGCGCGTCTGCTCAGTGTCAAACCGGGTCTCACCGGACCCGACGCACTGGCCTTCATCGCCGAAGACGATTGCCTCACAGGCCATTCCGCCGCGGCAACCTTGTATGCGCATTATCTGCTACCCGAAAAAATACGTTGTCAGCTGGCTTATATTGACCAGCAGTCTTTCTGGCTGGATTTGGGCTGGCTGTATCGCACCCTTCGCGACGTCTTTGCCCCCACCACTTACCAGCGTTCATTGCAGAATTTAACGCGACTGCTGCCCGCCGGACGGTCTCGAACTCAATCCTCCACGGCGCCAATCATCCCGGACGAATAAGCCATCCGGTGCGCCTCGATACCGTTTTTTCAGCATCAGCAAGGGGGGGTGGAATCACGTATACTCGCGTCTTTTCTATACGAACAACTGTCTATGGCAATTCTGTGGTCATTGGATGAGACCTGCGATGGTCGCTCGACCCGTTACGAAGTCAGAAGCTCAGGAGCGACTCGGCGTCTGTACACCAACGGCGCGTTTCACTCACAATACAATCCGAAGCGCTTACTGGCGGGTGGTGTCTGGGACTTGCTGACTTTACCTGCGCTCTACCGCCCAACGCCCGTAGCCAAGGTATTGATGTTGGGCGTCGGTGGTGGCGCCGCGATGCATCAATACGTGAATATCTGTAAGGTCCAGCGCATCACTGGCATCGAATTCAATCCGGTACATTTGCAAATCGCCAAGACATTTTTTGATTGTCAGGGCCCCACTATTGAATTGATTCGCGCCGATGCCTATGCCTGGATCAAGCGCCACCGGCGTCGATTTGATGTCGTGATCGACGACCTGTTTGTCGACAGCATTGGTGACCCGATTCGGCCCAACGTGATCGACACTCGGTGGATGCAGCAACTCACTGCGCACCTGCGCCCCGGCGGAGTCGTTATTCAAAACCATCTCGGGCCCGCCAGCGCCCGGCGCGTGGCACAAGATCCCTGGATACGCGCGCATTTCGCCTCGGCAATTCTGTTCGACACCTCACAGTTTGAAAACGGCATACTGGCCTTGTACCAGGTACCGATCAGCAACCGCCAGGGTCGAAATTTAGCGGTCAAGCGCATTCAGGATCTCCATCCAGGTGCCGCCAAACGTTTGGATTTCCGCGGTCAGCAATTGTTTTAAGGCGCTGACTGAGGACGCTGGGCGCGGCCATCGAGAGACTCGCAAGCCGGCTAAATATGAGTTACGCTTTCGATCATCATTCATTGACCCAGCAACGGCTAAAATCATGTTATTACATTCGCTCACATTGCCCGTGTCTGACTTTGAGCAGGCCACCGGCTGGCAAATCAAACCCGAGGGCGCCTGCAAAGGCGATGTCTGCATACCACT
>JABBAY010000163.1 GCA_018607725.1 K189A clade bacterium | reverse complement strand
ATTCAATGGGGTGGACGATGGGGCTTGAACCCACGACCGCCGGAATCACAATCCGGAGCTCTACCAACTGAGCTACGCCCACCATTAAACCGATCAATATCTGGTGCGCCCGACAGGAATCGAACCTGTAACCCCCGGCTTAGAAGGCCGGTGCTCTATCCGATTGAGCTACGGGCGCAAAACTTTTACCCGGTTGACACAAGATCTTGCAAATTGGTCGGGGTAGAGAGATTCGAACTCCCGACATCCTGCTCCCAAAGCAGGCGCGCTACCAGACTGCGCTATACCCCGATATAGTGCCCGGCCATCAATAGGCCAAACGATTTGACAACTACCCGCACGCTTAACCGTTGGCTGGGTAATTTCCCGTTGTCGAGCTATTCAAGAACAGACTCTGACCCGAGAGGCGGCATTCTACTGAAGGATATGGCCACCCGTCAAACACGAAAATGGATTCTCAACGCTAATTTAGGAATAATGCCCATATCGCTCGAAAATCTCACTCAAAGGACAGCTTTTTATGCCAGCTCAAACGCCAACTGCGCGACCCACGCTGTTCATTTCAGATTTACACCTGGACCCCAGTCGGCCGGATATCCAACAGGCGTTGCTGAGCTTTCTCAGCAACCAGGCCCAAGAATGCGGTGCGCTGTACATTCTCGGCGACTTTTTCGAGGTTTGGCTCGGAGATGATGATAGTCAGCCTTCGGTGGACGCCATTATCCTGGCACTCAAGGCGCTACCCTGCCCCGTGTTTATCATGCACGGCAACAGAGATTTCCTGCTTGGCGAGCAATTCTGCGCCCAGACCGGCGCAACACTCTTAAATGACCCGACCACGATTGATCTGCACGGTACAAAAACACTGCTGATGCATGGCGACAGCCTTTGCACAGAAGACATAGCTTATATGCAGGTTCGCGGTCAGTTACGCAGCCCAGCATTTAAGGCGGATTTTTTATCGAAGAGCCTAGCCGATCGCGCAGCCTTCGCCGCACAGGCCAGACAGCAGAGCCAGGCGCATACTCAGAGCACCGACATGGGGATCATGGATGTCACGCCATCGGAGGTCGCCAGGGTGATGGCAGAGGCTGGAGTGTTGCGGTTGATTCATGGCCACACCCACCGCCCCGCCAGGCACTCTTTACTGGTGGAGGGCGAGTCTGCCGAGCGCATTGTGCTCGGCGATTGGGACCAGCTGGGTTGGTTTATACAGGCAGATGCAACGGGGCTACGGCTTGAGTCTTTTAGCCTTTAAGACCTTAGCGACGCTTACCGACTTTCGCCTCTGGAATCACATCAATACCGCCTGCCAACACCGGCAGGCCACTGTGGAAGCGGAATTCGTGATCCTCTGACTCGATCAAACGCTGATCTTCGCTCAAGAAAAACGCGATGCGGTCTTCCAGAGGCTCTTTCATCTGCGCCTCGTACTGCTGGTAGTAGCGCTGAGCAAAATCCAGATAAATCATGAAGTGCCGGGCTTCTGACTTGAGCAATGAAGTGTAGAACGCTGCCAGTTCATCGTCTAACACTGGAATCATGGCGTTGAAGCGTTCACAGCTACGAGCTTCGACGACGGCGCCGACGACCAAAATGTCAATCAAACGGGCAGGCTCATAGGTTCTCACGCCCTTGCGCAGCTCTCCCGCGTAGCGGGCTGACGGCACATTGGCATAGGGAATATTGCGGGCATTAAGTAAAGCCACGACCTGCTCGAAATGGCGCAATTCCTCGCGCGCTAACTTCGACAGGCGCATCAGCATCTCGGGCTTGTCGATATAGCGATACATCAGGTTCATGGCGGTGGATGCCGCTTTTTTCTCGCAATTGGCATGATCAATCAAGAGAATATCAAGATTGGCATTGACCGCCGCGACCCAACTTGCGGGCGTTTTACAGTATAAAAAGTCGTCTATCATCATTCTGCAACCTGGTCGGGGCATTCGCCCACACATCTTAACTTTAAGGGCCTATTAGGATAGAATGGGCCGCCTGTTTTCAGCGGTTTACGCCCCTGCGGAGCCGCCACTGCTACTTTTGAATCAATGAGGACCAACACTGTGCTTGAAGCTTATCGACAACACGTCGCCGAACGATTAGAAATGGGTATCGACCCGAAGCCACTCACTGCCGCACAGGTTAACGAGTTGGTTGAACTTTTAAAAGCGCCACCCGCCGGTGAAGGCGAGTTTCTGCTCGACCTGATCACTAATCGTGTGCCTGCCGGCGTTGATGACGCCGCCTATGTTAAGGCTGCCTTTCTCACCGCCATCGCCAAGGGTGCTGATAGCTCGCCAATGATCAGCAAGGTCGATGCCACGACACTACTGGGCACCATGCTCGGCGGCTACAATATTGAACCGCTGATCGACTTGTTGGACGACGCTGAAAGCGCTGACGCCGCAGCTGCAGCTCTGTCGCGCACTCTGCTGATGTTTGATGCCTTCCATGATGTTGTGGAGAAAGCCAAGACCAATGCCCATGCTAAGCGCGTGGTTGAGTCCTGGGCCAATGCCGAGTGGTTTATGGCCAAGCCGAAAGTCGCCGACCAAATCAAAGTCACCGTCTTCAAGGTTGATGGCGAAACCAACACCGACGACCTGTCTCCAGCTGGCGACGCCTGGAGCCGCCCAGATATCCCGCTGCATGCACTTGCCATGTTACAGAAGACTATGGAAAACCCGATTCAGACGATCGAACAGCTGAAGCAAACCGGCAACCCAATTGCCTATGTAGGCGACGTGGTCGGTACCGGCTCATCACGGAAATCAGCCACCAACTCAGTGCTTTGGCATATGGGTGACGATATCCCCAACATACCGAACAAACGTGATGGTGGCGTTGTACTGGGCAGCAAGATCGCCCCCATTTTCTTCAACACGATGGAAGATGCTGGTGCCCTGCCCATCGAATGTGACGTCAGCAAGATGGAAACCGGTGATGTGATCGTAATCCATCCCTATGCAGGCAAGATCACCAGCGATAAGACTGGCGAAGTGATTGCCGAATTCGAACTCGCCACCGAAGTGTTGTTAGACGAAGTTCAAGCTGGCGGTCGTATTCCCTTGATCATTGGCCGCGGCCTGACCGAACGAGCTCGAGAAACTCTGGGTATGCCTCAGAACGAGATCTTTAGACGCCCAGTACCCGCGGAAACCTCGACCAGAGGCTTCACCCTGGCGCAAAAAATTGTCGGCAAGGCTTGTGGCGTGGTTGGCGTGCGGCCTGGCACCTATTGCGAGCCAAAGATGACCACTGTGGGCTCACAGGACACCACTGGCCCCATGACTCGCGACGAGTTGAAAGAGCTCGCCTGCCTCGGTTTCTCTGCGGATCTGGTGATGCAGTCTTTCTGCCACACAGCGGCTTACCCTAAACCTGTTGATATCGACACTCAGCACACCCTGCCAGACTTTATCCAGACCCGCGGCGGCGTCGCTCTGCGCCCTGGCGACGGTATCATCCACTCTTGGCTGAATCGCATGTTATTGCCAGATACAGTAGGTACCGGCGGCGACTCACATACGCGCTTTCCCATGGGCATCAGCTTTCCCGCGGGTTCAGGGTTAGTGGCCTTCGCTTCTGCCATCGGTGTGATGCCGCTGGATATGCCTGAGTCTGTACTGGTCCGTTTTAAAGGCACCATGCAACCGGGTATTACCTTGCGCGACCTGGTAAACGCGATTCCTTACGCGGCAATTCAAAGCGGTTTATTAACGGTCGCCAAAGAAGGGAAGAAGAATATTTTCTCAGGTCGCATTCTCGAGATTGAAGGGCTGCCTGACTTGAAAGTTGAGCAAGCTTTCGAGATCAGCGACGCGTCTGCCGAACGCTCTGCCGGTGGTTGTACGATTCGCTTGGGCAAGGCACCGATCATCGAATACATGAACTCCAACGTAACCCTGTTGAAGTGGATGATCAGCGAAGGTTATGGCGACGCCCGCACCATCGGTCGACGTATCACTGCAATGCAAGAATGGCTCGCTAATCCTGTATTGATGGAACCGGATGCTGATGCCGAGTACAAAGAAATTATCGAGATCAACCTCGATGATATCAAAGAGCCATTGCTAGCCTGCCCGAATGACCCGGATGATGTGAAGCCCTTATCCGAAGTGACCGGCACCAAGATCGACGAAGTCTTTATCGGTTCTTGCATGACCAACATCGGTCACTTCCGCGCGGCAGCTCAGCTGTTAAATAAAACCAGCGGCATCCCAACCCGTCTGTGGATTTCACCACCCACCAAGATGGACGAGCACCAACTTCGCGAGGAAGGTATCTACAATATCTTCGCCGCTGCCGGCGCTCGTACGGAAATGCCAGGTTGTTCGCTGTGCATGGGTAATCAGGCGCGCATTGCACCCAAGTCCACCTGTGTGTCGACGTCAACCCGAAACTTTCCGAACCGGTTAGGTGATGGCGCTAATGTTTATCTGGCTTCCGCTGAATTGGCTGCGATCGCCTCGATACTCGGGCGCCTGCCCACCGTCGCCGAATACCTGGAACATATGCAAGAACTCGACACGATGGCTAGCGAGATCTATCGCTACTTGAACTTCGATCAGATTGAAGCGTTCCAGAAATCAGCTGATACTGCGGTAATACCTGCGGTGAATATCGTCAACGTCGCATAAGGGTCTTGTAGATGTAACCGCAGGACACTTGCCCTGCGGTTACATAGCATCAGACATTTGCCGTCAGCGCCTTAATTCGAAAGGCGCTGACGGCTTTTTTTAGCGCCTTGCTATTATTCGGCGCACCCAAATCATAGTTCATACGGGTATATTCCCGCGTCACTCGTGTGACTACTGGCGCAAGATCTGGCCTTGTCTGACTGACCCGCTCGTTATAGCTCCAAGGTCCTTCACCAGTTTGTCGAACAAGCCCCTGTTTAGCTAACAGCTGACAGAACCGCAGATACTGCTGGTCGACGGCGGTCAGCAAACGCGTGTTACGGGTCCTCAGCACAAACAATGCAACAATGCCAAGCAGAACAAAAAATGTTGTCAGCATCAGCAAACCCAGGCGACTGGCATTAATATTTTCAAAGTACGTTGATAGAAATTCCAATTGGGTTCTAGGGTTGTAACCCACAACCCAGTTGTCCCAGTAATGACCAATAGCATCCAGTTGTTGACGTAAATCCTGAAGCCAGAGTAACTGTCGATACTTAAGCCAAGACAGGGGGGAGTTGGCTAAGAAGGTATTCTCATCAGCCACAGCACTTTCCAAACCTCGCTGAATACGCTCTGGCGAAACCATTCGAGTTGGATCAACCCGAACCCAGCCACGCCCCTCGTACCAGACTTCAGCCCACGAGTGCGCATCGAATTGATGCACGGCAATATAATTTGCCAGCGCATTATATTCACCGCCCTGATAGCCCAACACGATCCGCGCGGGAATACCGGCAGCACGCATCATGAACACAAAGCTGCCCGCATAGTGTTCGCAAAAGCCGCGCTGGCTATCGAACAAAAATTCATCAATATCATTATCACCAAGCACGGGCGGCGCCAAAGTATAGACAAACTCTTCATCGGCGTAATATATCAGCACGCGATTCACATAATCAGCATCACTAGTGGCGGCTGCATACAACAGGTTCGCCAGCTCGCGCGCACGCGGATTACTGCCGCTGGGTAGATTCGTGGTCCGTTGCCGCACCTCATCACTGAGGTCGGTTTCCAATCGGTACTCCAGATCCGAAGTCACCGCATACTTGAACTTGGTGGTAACCCCTCGACGGTGAACATAGGCGAGGGTGTAATCGTCAAGCATCGCGATATCAGCGTTAGCCGAAAGGTCTGCTGCAGCCAGACTGAACAGCCAGTTCTGGCGGGTCGGCTCAAGAATAATACTGTAGCTTTGCGTGTTACCCAAGCGCTCGATATGCTTGGCCCAGACAGGCTTGCTTTGTTTATTGCGCCAGATACCATCGGTTAGATTAGTACGCCTGGTCCAAGTTTTACCATCGTAATTTTCAAGCACCAGGCCACGCCAGTAAAGCTGACTAGGACCTGGGACCGGACCATTGAAGCTGGCCTTGAACGCCAGTTCTGGCGACAGACTGAGACTGGCGATATCGCCCGGACTCATTCTGTCAGTCACGCCACTTTTGGCCGCTTGTGACTCCAGTGGCACAGTCCAAAGCGGCGAGATCCTTGGAAACAGGACAAACAGCACCAGCATCATGGGGATAGATTGCACCATTAACGTCGCCGCCAGCTTCAGTGTCTTTAGTGGCTGGCGATGAGACTGGGTCTGGTTCAGGCCAATTAATGCTGCGGTAATCAACACGACAGAAAATAGAATATACAGGGCATAAGGAATGCTTTGGAAAAACAGAAATTCGGTAATCGCCACAAAATAACCCAACAAGATCACGATGTAAGCGTCACGTTTATGCTGCATTTCAAGTAGCTTGAGAACAAAGGCTATAACCAGTAATGCAACCGCTGGCTCCAGGCCATAGACCCTGCCCTGATAGCCGACGCCGATACCGACCAGGCCGGCAATGACAAACACGACCTTGGTCCATCGACCCGGGTATGACCAACGACCCTGATAGACCATGACTCGCCACAGGCCGCACCCGACACAGATCAACGTGACCCAGACTGGCAATCGGGGCACATGGGGCACGATAACTGCGATTTGCGCGGCGAGCATCCAGACCAGGCTGTTTCTCGGGATCTGAAAGCCTGTCATGTTTTTCCTGCCTGAGCTTGCGGTTGCAGCTCAAATAACGCCAATTCCCGCAGTAGGTACTCTTGATGCTCTGGACCTTTGCCAGGTTCTATTTCAAGCCCGGGCAGACGCAAACCATACTCATCATCAGACTTGCCCAGGGTCACGACCCAGTAACACAAACGGCTCAGGCGACTCTCACGATCAAGATTAGGAAACAGTTCCCAATCAAGCCAGACTTGTCGGTCAACACTGGCCGCAAATTCCTTGACTAACAAATCACCCGTTCGAGCAAAAGATTTCCACGCGACATGGCGCAAAGAATCCCCCGGTTGATAATCGCGAAAGCCATAAAAATCATCTACACCGTTACGCTGGAGTAATTCACCGTCCGGGTTCACACCGACACCAGTCGGCAATTCTGTGGCATACACCGGTCGCGGATAGATGACCGCGGCCATATCCAGATCGATCCACGACCAGGCGCGAAACAAGCCAACGGGATAATGGGTCTGGATCAACAGCCGACCGGGATTTAATCGGCCCCGGCGCTTACTCTGAACAAACAGCCGAGTCAGTGCTGCTTCATCCTCGATTAAATCGGCACCTATCAGGCGCTCTGGATCCCAACCCAAAACGATCGCCTCGTGATGGCGCTCACCCTGGCGAGATAGGCGCACGCTGAAACTGGCATCCTCGCCCGCAAATGCAGCCCGAGCGGTGCCGGCCTGCACAGTCAGACCTGACAAATTACCAAAGGTGTGAAGAATACTGACCATAAAAAGACTGAGCAGCAGGAATGCCAAGGCAAAAATCAGACTGTTCTGGTAATTGATGGCCGCCAGCACCATAAAAAATATCAGCGCCAGAAAGTAGACACCCTGCCGGGTCGGAAGAATAAAGATATTGCTTTGGTTTAAGATCACCGCATTCGCCGGTGGCAGACGCCGATTTAACCAGCGTTGAAACCATACTGAGCGCCACAATCGGTTCTCAGGCGCGGTCGTATCGCCCTCTGAGTTTGCCATCAGCCTATGATGTCGACTTTGGAGAGCAACCGCTGAGTCAGACCACCGGCACCATGACCACTGAAGTCCGCAGTCTCTCGCAACCGATGCTCAACGACCGAGGGTAAGACTGCCTGAACATCTTCCGGCACCACGTACAGACGGTCGTCAATCAACGCCCAGCTTTTCGCGCAGGAAAGTAATGCCAGCGCACCCCGAGGCGACAAGCCATAAGCGAATTCCGGCGCCTGCCGAGTGTACAGCACCAAGCGTTGAACATAATCGAGCAGCGCATCGGAGACTTTTACCTGCTGGCATCGGTTCTGCAATTCACTGAGTTGATCGGCATCCAACGTGGGTTGCAAACGCCCCAGCACGTGACGACGATCTTCACCCTTAAGTAACTGCCGTTCGGCTGCAGGATCAGGATAGCCCAATTCGATTCGCATCAGGAATCGATCCAGTTGGGACTCTGGCAAGGCAAAGGTACCACCCTGGTTATTCGGATTCTGTGTCGCGATCACAAAAAAGGGAGATGGCAATGGCCGAGTTGCCCCTTCAATGGTCACCTGCTGCTCTTCCATAGCCTCAAGCAGCGCACTCTGGCTTTTTGGTGTGGCGCGATTGATCTCATCAGCGAGTATCAGCTGATTGAAAATCGGCCCGGGGATAAAATTGAATTCGCCGCTGTGCTGATCAAATATTGACGTGCCGAGGATATCGGCCGGTAACAGGTCACTGGTAAATTGGATTCGGCTATAGCTCAGACCCAGAACTCGGGCCAGCGCTTGAGACAGTGTCGTTTTGCCCATACCCGGCAGATCTTCGATCAACAGATGACCACGGGACAACAAACAAGCCAGCGCGAGTTTGATCTGCGACTCTTTACCCAGCAGCACTGTCCCAATCTGCGCGATGGTATGTTGAATAACGTCCTGCATAGAGCTCCCTGATCAAGCATGACGCATACTTCCGTGTATGCACCAGAATCTTTCATCTCAATGGCTGCTAACCTTGGGTAGCCGAACCCAGCTTATATATGACCGCCTAACCCTGATTATGCATCTCAATAATTTCCATTTCTGCCAGTCGACGACCACTCTTAGCGCCATCACCGCGCTGGGATTCAATCCGCGTCAAATACTTCTCATCGACCCCGCCGGTGATGTAAATCCCATCAAAAACACTGGTGTCAAACCGGGTGATTTTCGGGTTAATGCCCATCGCGCAATCCACCAGATCTTCAAGATCCTGATAGATCAGCCAATCAACGCCGATATAGGTGGCGATTTCCTCGACGGTATGGCCGTCGGCGACAAATTCACAGGCTGCCGGCATATCGATGCCATAAACGTTGGGGTAGCGCACCGGTGGCGCCGCCGAGGCCAGATAGACTTTCTTCGCGCCGGCTTCTTTCGCCATCTGCACGATCTGCCGCGTCGTGGTGCCGCGGACAATTGAATCATCAACTAACAACACATTTTTGCCACGAAACTCGAGATCAACGGTGTTGAACTTCTGACGCACGGATTTTTGCCGCTGCTGTTGGCCAGGCATGATAAAGGTGCGACCGATATATCGGTTCTTAACCAGACCGTCTCGATACTTCACATCGAGGCGATGCGCCATCGGCAATGCCGCTGTACAGCTGGTGTCCGGAATGGGGATGACGACATCAATATCATGATCAGGATATTCACGCAGAATTTTGTCCGCGAGCTTCTCGCCCATCTTTAATCGGGACTTGTAGACCGACACGTCATCAATGATCGAGTCCGGCCGCGCTAAATAGACCTGCTCAAAGATACAGGGACTATACTCAGCCTGAGGCGAACACTGCCGAACGAAGACCTCTCCATTGGTCTGAATGCAGACCGCATGACCCGGTTGAATATCATCGATAAAGTCGAAGCCGAGAATGTCCAATGCGACACTTTCCGAGGCAATGATATATTCCGTACCTTGCGGAGTCTCACGCTTGCCATAGCAAACTGGGCGAATACCATTCGGATCGCGAAACCCGACGATGCCAAAGCCAATGATCAGCGCCACCGCAGCATAAGCGCCAACGGCCCGTTCATGAACACGACTTATCGCGTTGAATACGTCTTCAGGTGCCAAGCGCATTCCAGCAATGCTCTGTAACTCATGCGCAAATACATTGAGCAACACTTCAGAGTCAGAGCTTGTATTAATGTGGCGCCGATCTGTGCGGAATAAATCTTCGTTCAATTGACGATCGTTGATCAGATTACCGTTGTGCGCCAGGCAAATGCCGAAGGGCGAGTTGACATACATCGGCTGGGCCTCAGCCGAGCTTGCCGTACCGGCAGTGGGATAGCGGACATGAGCGATACCCATGTTGCCCTTCAGCTGGTTCATATGATCCTGTTGAAATACGTCTTTCACCAGACCATTATTTTTCCTTAGGTTGAGCGTATCTCCCTGACAGGTAACAATACCCGCAGCATCTTGGCCTCGATGTTGCAACACCGTCAGAGCATCATAAAGATCGTAGGCAACTTCGCTTCTGCCAACCATTCCGACTATGCCGCACATAATTCTTACCTCTTAAATGTTGGTATCACTGCAATGTTCTGACGTTCTAAACCTTGCATGCTGACACTAAATAGACATGCCGTGTGCTTTAAACTCATCGACTTTATCGATGACAAAAATCTGCAACCAGTCCGCCGTCACTATCACCCGTGGAATCAAACTCGAAGACTGCCACCAGGGATCTTCACTGATAGGCATTCGAGCCATGATGGCAACTGCTACCACCACAATCAAACCGCCACGAACAAAGCCAAACCCCATACCCAAAATACGATTGATTGCTGACAGGCCCGCTATTTTAACGACCTGGTAAACCAAATAGTTAATCATACCGCCTATGATCATAGTGGCCAGATACAAACCACCATAGGCAGCTGCCAAACGCAGCGAGGGGACACTGATAAAATCTACGAGCATATCGGCGACCTGGTTGCCGAACAGCCGGGCTATCAGGATCGCAGCAATCAGAGTGCCCAGCGACAGGGCTTCTTTAACAAAACCGCGCATGATGCTGATGAGTGTCGATATCAGCACCACACTAATGATTGCCCAGTCTACCGCGACTATTTCCTCCATGCTCTCGACCTCTTAATCTCTCGCTCGATATTCCGAAGCAGCTAGCGCTTCAACAAAATCATCCCAGGCTATCGGCCACCTAACCACCTAATTGACCCCCGTCATCCTCTAGCCGATAACGGACAATTGGTCCTGTGATATTGAATTTCACGCGAATTTCTTCAGCAACCAATTCGAGCTGGCGCTTTTGCAGCATCGGACCCACGTAGACCCGAAACGTCTCGGTGTTATCCTCAGTTGCCATGACTTGAATAATATAAGCCCGGTATTCCGCCTCCCTGAGCTGCTGCCTCAGACGCTGAGCATTTTTTGGATTCTGGAAACTACCTAGCTGCAAGCTCCAACTCACTGGCAAAAGGTTTTTGTCGAGGGTCAGGTCGGTAGCCGCGAGGGCCTCGTCTGAAGACGCGTTTTCGCTCCCAACACTGGCAGCCGTTTCGTCGTAAGGGGTGTGATCTGGCAGCAATTCGGGCAACTGTGCGGCGCTCTCTTGCTCCATCTCGCGCATCTTACCCAGCACGTCTTCCATTGAGAGTTTCTTGAGTTCGATGGTAGGCGGTTCCGGAATCGTCGCCATGACACGCGCGCGCTCGTCTGAAGTACCATCCAGTAGCATTGGCAGGATAATGATAGCCAAGGCTGTCAGCACTCCTGCACCCACGACCCGTTGTCTGAGTTTTGTATCCAACTAGTTATTCACTTCTCTGGCTACAATGGATTTAGCATTCGTCATTCAGGACCCTGAATAGCAGCCTCGTCGGGCCTGCGTTCAGCAACCACGTCCAGCACACCTGCAACCACCGGAAATGACCCAAATACCAAAATATAGTCTTCGTCGGCACACTGTTGCACCGCCGCCCTGTAAGCCTGCGCTATTTTAGCATAACTACTGACCACAGACCCGCCGAGATTCGTCAAATGCTCAGCCAGCAAGGTGGCTGATGCGGCACGAGATTCATCCATGTCGGTACAATAAAAATGGCTAACCAACGGCGCCAGTAGATCGAGAACCCCAGCATAGTCCTTATCGGCATACATACCCACCACAGCGTGACAGCGCCCCACTTGCGGCAACTGCTGTAACCTGGCCTGCAGCTTGTCACGCAGATAAGCAGCAGCATCTGGATTGTGAGCAACATCCAGGATGGTCCGTCGCGGCCAGGCCAATTGCTGAAACCGCCCAGGCACCTGCCCCGCCTCGGCGGCCAGCTGAATGTCAGGATGACTGACCGCCAGTCCGGCACAGGCCACAGCCTGACAAGCCGCAACAAGGCTATCAGCGGGTAAATTCAGTGCCGGCAGGCCAGCATGGGCTAAGTGTTCACCTTCATGAGTCATCCACAGGGAACCTTCGGTATGATCAAAATCGATCCCCAGTGCATACAAGGGTACTTGCAATGCTTTCGCCTGCTCAAGAATCGATACGGGTGGCGCCCGGTCTACCAACACGCAAGGGATGCCGGCGCGCAGAATACCGGCCTTCTCGGCACCAATCAATTCACGGGTATCGCCCAGCCAAGATTGATGGTCGAGAGCAATGCGCGTGATCACCGAGACATCGGGATCGACAATATTCATGGCATCAAGACGACCACCGAGGCCAATCTCGAGAACGGCCACATCGACGGCTAGTTGCTTGAAGATCACGAGGGCGGCCAGCGTACCGTATTCGAAGTAGGTCAATGAGATTTCGGCCCGAGCCTGATCGATGGTCTCGAATGCTCCACAAATTAACGCATCCGATGCTGGCTCGCCATCGATCTCGATCCGCTCATTAAATCGGCGCAAATGCGGTGAGGTCGACTTACCCACCTTCAGGTGCTGGGCCCGACACAATTGAGTGATGTATTCACAGGTAGAGCCTTTACCATTGGTGCCGGCGACCAGGAAGGTTAGCGGTGCGGGGGTTAATACCCCCAAGCGCCGCCCGACCTCGCCCACCCGGGCCAGACCCAAGTCCCATTTTATCGGATGTTGTTGTTCTATGCGCTGCAGCCAGTCAGCCAACTCCATGGTCAGGAGACTGCATCCATCGCCGCGCGCATGTTAGCGACGAGTTCACTGACCGCCTCACGCAGCCGCACAGGTTCCTGCTCATTGGCCGCCATCAAACTCACCAGCGCCGTACCCACCACCGCACCGTCGGAGACTCGAGCGACCTGCGCCGCAGATTCACCGTCCTTGATACCAAAGCCCACCACGATCGGGGTGGTTGCATAGGCCTTAAATGCTGCAACTCGACGCGTTACCTCGTCAATATCGAGATTGCCAGCCCCAGTGATACCTTTGACAGACACATAATAGATAAAGCCACGGGTTCGTTCGAATATCATTCTCGCTCGAGCCTCGGGCGTGGTTGGTGCCAGCAGGTAGACCGGGTCTAAACCTTCGCTGAGCATGGCCTGATCCAACACCTGGCCTTCTTCCGGCGGGACATTCACTAAAATCGTGCCGTCGACACCCGCACTGGCCGCTAGCGCTGCGAAGGCTTCATAACCCATAGCCTCTATCGGATTGATATAGCCCATCAGCACTACCGGCGTGACAGTATCCTGCTCGCGAAAGCTGGCCACCATGGCGATGGTATCCCGTAAACTCACTCTGTGGCGCATGGCACGTTCATGGGCTAACTGGATCACCGGACCTTCCGCCTCAGGGTCCGTAAAAGGGACGCCAAGTTCAATAATACTGGCACCACTGGCCACCATATCGTGCATCAGCGGCACGGTAACCGCAGGCGTCGGGTCACCGGCGACCACATAGACTACCAGCGCTTTTTGATGGTTATCTGCGAGGCGTTGAAAACAATCAGCAATTCGGCTCAAGCTACTACTCCCGGGTTCTTTGAGTTAATCAAGGCTGATGCCATCAAGCTTGGCCATGGTTGGAATGTCTTTGTCACCCCGACCCGACAGATTCACGATGATAATCTCGTCCTTGCTCATCGTCGCAGCGAGGTCCATGGCATACGCCAAGCCATGGGCTGATTCTAACGCTGGCAAGATTCCTTCAAGACGATTCAATTGGCGAAAGGCATGCAAGGCCTGCTTATCATCTACCGCCACATACTCAGCCCGCTTAATATCTTTCAGCCACGCGTGCTCTGGCCCAACGCCAGGATAATCGAGTCCTGCAGAGATTGAATAGGTGTCGAGCACCTGACCATCACTATCTTGCATGAGATAAGTTCGATTGCCCTGCAAAATACCGATCTTCCCTTTGCTCAGCGGTGCGGCGTGCTGGCCGGTCTCTAATCCGTGACCGGCCGGTTCAACGCCGATGAGGCGAACGTCGCGGTCTTCCAGGAACGGATAGAAGATACCCATGGCGTTAGACCCACCCCCAACGCAGGCAACGACAGCATCGGGCATCGTGCCGAACTGCTTCAAGCACTGGGCTCGTGCTTCAATACCAATGACTGACTGAAAGTCACGCACCAGCATCGGGTACGGATGCGGACCGGCAACGGTACCGATAATATAATAGGTGTCATCCACGTTTGTGACCCAGTCACGCATGGCCTCACTTAGCGCATCCTTCAAAGTGCGTGAACCGCTGGTGACTGGCACGACTTCGGCACCGAGTAATTTCATCCGATAAACATTTGGGCTTTGGCGAGCGATATCATCACTGCCCATATATACCCGGCACTTCAACCCGAAGCGCGCGGCGACCGTGGCCGAAGCCACACCGTGCTGCCCGGCGCCGGTCTCGGCAATCACGCGAGGCTTGCCCATATATTTGGCCAATAGTGCCTGACCAATACAGTTATTGATTTTGTGCGCACCCGTGTGGTTCAGGTCTTCACGCTTTAGCATGATTCGTGCCCCGCCCATCTGCTTCGTGAGTCGCTCAGCAAAATACAGTGGCGAAGGCCGACCCACGTAATGTTCCAGGTCATGATGAAATTCCGCCAGGAAGTTCTTGTCATTCTTGAGGTGACGATAAGCCTGATCAAGTTCAGCCAAGGCCGTCATCAGAATTTCTGAAACAAACTGCCCGCCATAGGGACCGAAATGACCCTTCTCATCTGGCATCACGGTCAAGGCTTCGTTAATACCCGCCGCTCTAACTTCTGAAGCCGCCTGCCTGTCATTTTCCACTGTACTTGTCATCTACTCACCTTACCTTTTATCTGGCGACCTCTGCCAACTGCATCTAGCTGCCGAGGTAGCCTGTTATCCATTAAATATCATCTGCTGCGCGTACCGCCCGCATAAAATCCATTATTTTACCAGGATCTTTACGGCCCTTAGACCGTTCAACCCCACCGCTGACGTCGACCCCGTAAGGAGCGGCGTTGGCAATCGCCTGTGCGACATTATCGGCATCGAGACCGCCGGCAAGCACGACGGCTGTCTTCAGCGCAGGTATTTGCGTCCAATCTATAGTACGACCAGTACCGCCATATAGACCATCAACGAAAGCATCCAGAAGCACACCATGACTGTCGGGGTATTGGGCGACTAACTGGGCCACGTCATCCCCTGGTGCGACTCGAATGGCCTTGATAAACGGCCGGTGAAAACTGGCGCAAAACTCGTTGGATTCATCCCCGTGAAATTGCAGTAGATCGAATGGAACCTGACGACAGATGCTATCGACCTGCTTTCGAGAATGATTGACGAACAGTCCGACTCGAGTGACAAACACCGGCACTTGGGCACAAATTTTTTGCGCTGATGAGGCATCGACATAACGCGGGCTCGGGTTGTACATCACAAACCCAAGCGCGTCGGCACCCGCCCTGACGGCCATTAACGCATCGTCCGGGTGGGTAATTCCACAGATTTTTACCCGGGTGACCATCGCTGAATTTTCCATTGCTTCGAATGGCGTTGAGTTTAACACCAATCCATTGGCCCGGTAACGTGAGGAGAGTTATTGATCAGCAAAAAAATGGGGTATTTTGGGACCCTGGGGTAACTCGTAAGTATCCGGGTAGACCACGTCCACTAAATACAGACCATGGGGGGGCGCTGTCATGGCCCCAACCGTTCGATCCCGGCCATCCAGCAATTGGGTGGTCCAGTCGACGGCTTGTTCACCTGCGCCAATATTCATGAGCACCCCGGCGATATTACGGACCATATGATGTAAAAAAGCGTTTGCTTTAATGTTCACCAAGACCATTTCACCACGGCGAGAAACCGTAATCTCGTGGATATTGCGCATGGGGGTTTTGGACTGGCATTTGGAGGCGCGATAAGCGGAAAAATCATGTTCGCCAAGCAGCGACTGGGCGGCCTGATGCATCTTAGCCGTATCCAATGGGCGGTGTTCTCGAGTGAATAACCCGGCACCGATCGCCGAACGCACCGTCGTGTTATGAATACAGTACAAATAACGTCGCGCAGTGGCACTAAAACGCGCACTGAAGGTCTCGTCGACTATCCGACTCCAACTGACAGCAACACTGTCGGCCAAGTGCGCATTAGTTCCTAACACCCAGGCTTTCTCCGGGCGAATGGCGGGGGTATCGAAGTGTACTATTTGGCGAGTGGCGTGCACCCCGGTGTCGGTGCGGCCCGCGCAAATGACGCGAACCTCATGATCAGCAATTTTCGACAATGCTGCCTCAAGAGTTTGCTGAACCGTATTGCCTTCCCGTTGGGCTTGCCAGCCGTGGAATTGAGCACCCGAGTAACTCAGGCCCAACACGATTCGACTCAAAATCTCAGATTCCTTTTCTTCGCCGGCAGATAAGATCTGCCGAACCGGGTGCCCACGACCTAACTTATCTGCTCGAGTAAAGCCTTAGCTTCCTCGATTTCGGTATCAGAGCCACCGACTATGATCTCCTGCAGCGTCTTCCGCGCAGCCTCCTCATCATCCATATCAATATAGGCTCGGGCTAAATTAAGCTTGGTACCGATATCGTCATCGAGATTAAAGTCTTCGTCATCTAGGTCCAAATTAAAGCTATCGTCATCCAGATCATCCAACTTCAAGGTATCATCTTCCGGTGAATCTTTATCGGCTAACAGATCGAGATCTTCATCAAGATCCGCTTCATCAAGGCTGAAGGAGAAGTCTTCATCTAATTCGAGAGCATCTTCACCATCCAGCTTGAGCATGTCCTTTGCCGTGTCGACGGCAACATCTTCCGTCAGCGACTCGCCGTCCAGATCGAGGTCCAGATCCAGATCATCAATCAAGTCATCGGCAAGCTCCAGATCATCGGCTTGCGGGGCCAAGGCATCAACTGTATTGGTTACGGGCGTCTCGGCACCATCACTATCGAGTTCGACATCATCGTTACTATTAAACTCGAAGACACTGTCGTCAGTCTCGCTGTCAAGATCGTCCAAATCAAAAGACAAGTCATCTTCAGTTGGCGTGCTCTCGATAGTCGTCACGCTCATCGCTGCGACTTCGCTTTCCGCCGCCCCTGGAATTTTTGCTTGAAGCGCCAGAGCTTGCTCAATAGTCTGGTCATCGGCCATCTGGCGAAGTGCTTCGAGCTGCACATTGAACGCCGCCGCATCTTCCGTTTCAACATAGACTTCAAGTAGTTTGAGCCGGATATCAGACCGGCCTGGCTCAGCCGCGATCGCTTTCTGTAAAAAACTAATCGCTTGCGGGAAGCGCCCATAGGCAATATAGATTTCAACCTCTCCCATCACATCGGTGGTCTGCGGGCTGGCGTCATCCTCTATATCAGCCAATTGACCCGCTGGAATGACATCCCCTGAGTCGAGGGAGTCATCCATCGCCGACGATGAGTCGACAACCGCGTTTTCTGATTCATCATTATCCGCCATGGCTTTATCTTGGCGACGCTTGCGGTAAATCAGGCCACCCGCCACTAGGCTAATCAGCAACAATCCCAGACCGCCGAGAACAAAAGGGTCGGCGAGCAACCCAGCGCTGGCATTGCTTGGCTTCGGCTTGTTGACCGCTGCATTTGCCAGCTCGTCCTGCGCCCTTTGCACTTCCGCTCGAAGCGCGGCTAATTGGTCGTCTTTAAGCTTGACGATCTCACTAAGCGTTTCGATTTGGCGCGCCAGATCATCCATCCGCGCGTTGAGTTCGCTATTCGCGCTTTGGGTCCGGTCAATATCTTCTCGAGCCAGTGCAAGCTCTGCCGCCATCGCGCTATTCGTTGCACCGCTTGCGCTGCTATTGGAACCGGCACGCTGACCCGCGTCGTCAGCATCACTATTTTCTGCAGACACCAGTCTCAGCTCACCCTCGTCGTTATTACGACCACCAGATTGCTGGCTCTGCGGCTGCCGGCTGGTGGCATCCAGTTGAGTGACCGGCGCACTACTGCGACGGGCGCCAAAATCATCATTCTGAACACGCACCGCATCTACCGCGGTTACCTTAGTTTCACGCTGAATCTCTTCTTCATCAGGAATGCGAAGCACATAACCCGCTTTGAGCAGATTGATATTGTTGTTAATGAAGGCATCCGGATTGGATCTTTGCAGGGCCAACATGGTTTGCTGAACACTGACCCGGCGATTAGGGCGCACTTCAAGCGCAATCTGCCACAGCGTATCGTCGACGCCGGTCACACCATATTCACCGTCGTCAATACGTCCACGCTTTATCTCTGTCGCGTTAACTGGCTGGCGTGTTGGAGCTGGGGTTGCTGATGGCTCAATGGCCGGTGCTGCGGCAAAAGACTGGGGACTTGAAGCTGTCGCCGTTTGCAGCGGCGTGACCCTGTCATCGGTAAATACCGGTGGATCTAGCAGCACCGTATATTCTCGCAAAATACGACCGTTGGGCCACAAGACTTCCACCAAAAAGTTCAAAAATGGCTCATTAACCGGTCGCGTACTGGTCACGCGCAACAATTTTCCGCTACCGTTCGTCGGAACAACTTTGAATCGCAGGTCTGTGAGAGCGTAATTACGTTCTACACCCACTCGATCAAAGTCTTCCTGGGAAGCCAGACGTGGTAGGATTTCTTCAACATCCAGGCCACGAACATTGGTGAGCTCTATTTCTGCAACAAATTGCTGATTAAGTGCCGACTGCAGATCGAGGCTACCCAATCCCACCCCAAAAGCCGGTGAAGTCGTTAATACCAGTAACGCTGCGCCGCAAACTAGTAGCCGCTGAATCATTATTGTCTTTCCCTCTGGTTGCCCCATAGCCTATCTGAAGTTGCCAGACCGAAAACACGTCACCCATGATGACTTCGAGTAGCTACCTAGAAATGGTCTACACTTATTGCGGTAAGTCTCGCTAATCAAAGTCTTTTTACCAAATGTTCCGCAATTTGTATACTGTTTAGCGCCGCGCCTTTTCTGACATTATCCGAGACGATCCACATATTCAAACCGTTCGGCGCGGAGATGTCTTGCCTGAGCCGACCGACGAACACAGGATCATTACCAGCGGAATCAGACACGGCCGTGGGGTACCCGCCGTCGACCGATTCATCCACAAGCGTGACCCCCGCAGCTTCTGCCAACAGTGTTCTCGCGGCAGCTGCAGATAAGGGGCCACGAGTCTGGATATGCACCGCCTCCGAATGCCCATAGAACACCGGCACTCGAACGCAGGTAGGATTAACCTCGATAGTCTCATCCTCAAAAATTTTGTGCGTTTCCCAGACCATCTTCATTTCTTCGTTGGTATAGCCATTGTCCTCAAAGTCCCCGATATGAGGAATCGCATTGAAGCTGATCTGCTTGGTATAAACGTTACGTTCAATCTCTTGGCCATTCAGCAACCTTGCCGTCTGACCCGCCAACTCTTCAATTCCACGCTTGCCTGAGCCGGAAACAGCCTGGTAGGTGCAGACATTAATACGGGCGATACCCACCGCGTCATGGATGGGCTTTAAGGCCACAAGCATTTGTATAGTCGAGCAATTCGGATTAGCAATGATATTGCGACCAACATAGTCGGCAATGCGCGCCGAGTTAACTTCCGGGATCACCAGCGGAATCGCAGGGTCACGGCGAAAACAGGAGGTATTGTCAATAACAACGCAGCCCTGGGCAGCAGCTACGGGGGCATATTGCGCGGAGACTGAACCCCCGGCAGAGAACAGCGCAATCTGGGTATTGCTGAAATCAAAGGTGGCGAGATTCTCAACCCGGATTGATTTACCCTTGAATTGCAGCGTCGTACCCGCCGAATTTTCACTCGCCAACAGGACGAGATTATCTACGGGGAACTGACGCTCTGCCAGCATTTCTAACATGACCTCACCGACCGCACCGGTCGCGCCAACGATGGCGACGTTAACCTTTTCCACTGTCTTCTCCGTTGTAATTTTCTACCGATTCATTCATGTAAGTCTTTACGAGCCCGACATTATAACCGGGCGCAAGGCCACATCTTGGTTATTCTCACCAGCCTAACAGAAGCTCCGGGCAAAGCCCGTATCAACGCCCACAAGCACTTATTTGTCGACGCCCAACGCCAGCGCAGGCGATCCTGTCGGCGTCGAGGCGACGATGCTATGATCAATTCGTCTGAAACACAAATTCATATTTCTTATTAACCCTATAAGCGGCTGGAATGATCGATTTAGATAGCATTAAAGCTTTTGTCGCGGTCGCGGAAACCGGCTCCTTCTCCATTGCGGCCAATCGCCTACATTTGACCCAACCAGCGGTCAGCAAACGTATCGCGTTGCTCGAAAGCCAGTTAAGTGTTCGCTTGTTTGATCGTATCGGCAGAGTTATTAGCTTGACTGAGGCTGGCCGTGTCTTCGACCCGCGGGCCCGACTGATTCTCCAGGAAGTCGAGGACACGCAACGGGCCATTCGCAATCTCAGCGGCACTGTTGCCGGCCGCTTGTCGTTGGCCACTAGCCACCATATCGGTCTTTGGCGATTGCCCACGGTGCTAAAAACCTATTCGGAGCGTTTTCCCGCGGTGATACTGGATCTGCACTTTATGGATTCTGAAGTTGCACACGAGCAAATCGTACAAGGTAATCTTGAACTTGGCATCATCACGATGGCACCACGGCCCCACGAACGCTTGGCATCTCGAGCGATTTGGACCGACGACCTCGTATTTGTCTGCGCCCCAGATCACGCTCTGGCGAGTTATGCCGTTCCCAGTCTCGAGCAAATCGCTGCCTTCCCCGCCATTCTGCCGGATATGAGCACTTTTACGGGTCGCATCATCAAACAGATATTCGAGGATCATGGCCTGCCGATGCATGTCAGCATGTCGACTAACTACCTTGAGACCATCAAGATGCTGATTACCATAGGCTTGGGCTGGAGCGTCCTGCCACGCAGCATGCTGGACGACACTGTCAGCGTATTGTCGGTGCCGAATATTCGAATCGAGCGCAAACTCGGGGTTATTCACCACGTCCAACGCAGCTTGTCTAACGCTGCCCTGGCGTTTATGGACTTATTGGCCGAGGACGCCTCTTAAAACGTTGGCCCCACCGGCACGACATTGACATTCTGCGCTCGATGCCGCAACAGGTGATCCATCAGGACAATGGCTAACATGGCCTCGGCGATCGGTGTAGCCCGCACCCCAACGCAGGGATCATGGCGGCCCTTGGTCACGACTGCCGCAGGATTGCCGGCGCTATCGACACTCTGACCTGGCTTGGTAATACTGGATGTCGGCTTTAAGGCGATACTGACAGTGATATCCTGACCAGAGGAAATCCCCCCCAGAATGCCACCCGCATTGTTCGACGTGAAACCGTTCGGCGACATTTCATCTCGGTGCATAGAACCCTTCTGGGTGATCGATGCAAATCCAGCCCCAATTTCTACGCCCTTAACGGCGTTGATACTCATCATCGCATGGGCAATATCCGCATCAAGGCGATCAAATACTGGCTCACCGAGGCCTGGCATTAAGCCCGAGGCGACAATATTAATCCGCGCGCCGATGGAATCACCCTCTCGTCGCAGGGCATCGATCATTTGCTCAAGGCTTGGCACCAACGCCGGATCTGGACAGAAAAATGGGTTTAGTTCGATCTGATCCCAATCAATGACCTGCGGGCTTAAATCACCCATCTGCGCCATATAGCCCCTGATCAGGATACCATGCTCAACGGCTAAGTACTTCTTTGCCACCGCCCCGGCCGCTACGCGCATGGCAGTCTCGCGGGCCGAGGAGCGCCCACCGCCACGATAGTCACGAATGCCATACTTCTGCGCATAGGTATAGTCAGCGTGCGCGGGTCGATAGACGTCCTTGATGTTCGTATAGTCTTTCGATTTTTGGTCTTGGTTCTCAATCAGCAGGCCAATGGGCGTACCCGTCGTCAATCCTTCAAATACCCCTGACAGAATCTTGACCTGGTCAGATTCCTGGCGCTGGGTCGCATACTTTGAGGTTCCAGGTTTGCGGCGATCTAGATCACCCTGCAGATCCCGTTCATCCAGCGCCATCCCCGGTGGACAGCCATCGATGATACAGCCCAGCGCCAAGCCGTGGCTCTCACCAAAGGTGGTCACTCTGAATACGTCTCCAATACTGCTACCCGGCATATCTCACTCCCTTCCTAAGCTCGTATTATAACCCTAAGTGAGCCGAAACTGCTGCGCTGTCGTAACTTAGCAATCAACCGCTTTACCCAATTGTGAGATTGGCTTAGGGTAGCGCTATCAATGACTGGACTTGAAGCATATGCAAGACGCATTTAAGAAAATTTTGACTGAGATTGGCGAAGATCCTAATCGTGAGGGCTTAATCGACACGCCAGAACGGGCGGCTAAAGCCATGGCATTCCTGACCCACGGCTATGGTCAAACTCTGGATGAGGTCGTTAATGAAGCCTTGTTCGAGTCTGATACTAACGAGATGGTTATCGTCCAGAATATTGAGCTGTATTCCATGTGCGAGCACCATATGTTGCCGTTTATCGGCAAATGTCATGTCGCTTACATCCCTACCGGCAAGGTGCTAGGACTCTCCAAGGTAGCACGTGTAGTGGACATGTACGCCCGCCGTCTGCAAATACAGGAAAACCTAACCAAGCAAATCGCTGAAGCCATTCAATCAGTGACGACGGCCTCAGGGGTCAGCGTGATTATTGAAGCAAAACACATGTGCATGATGATGCGGGGTGTCGAAAAACAAAACTCGGTGATGAAGACCTCCGTCATGCTCGGCGACTTCAGAGATAGTGCAGCAACGCGTATGGAGTTCATGTCACTGCTGAATCTATCCTCAAGCTAACTGACAACTCGTTGACAACCCCCAACTTGGCGTTCCGCTAATTGGCTAGCAACAACTCTAGGCGCGTCGGTGCATCAGCGCTCGGCGCCAACGGCCCGACGCCATAGGCCTGCAGCCGTGACTCATCAATACCCAATTTGATCAAACGCAGCCGAAACTCGGCAGCCGCCGCGGTAGTTCTCGCCATCGCAGCCAGGATGGTTTCGTCTCGCTGCAGCGCGTCATGACCGACGACGTACAGACTTAAAGTCGGATTATCCATCAACGCAGCAACCACCCTGTCTGTGACCGCAACATCAGGTTGCAGACCAATCTTGACAGCGGTACCAGATGTCAGTGCCTGCAATAGGTTCGCTGAATCCAACGCACTCGCTGCCGTTGCGGAATCTCGTTGTGGTTTGATGGTATCTAAATGGGTATAGACCTGCCCGGTTGCACGCTGTGCGACGTAGATCGCCAGGTACTGACCATCGACGACACCGACAACATAATGCTGGTATTGCTCTGGACCATACAGGATTCGACGTTCGAACACGCTGTTAGCCCAATAATTACTGCTGCCACACTCGCGCCCTGCACATTGATACAAAATCTGCCCTTGGCGTTCCAACTGCTCCACGTAAAAATTGAAAACTAGATTACTACGGGGCTCGTCGGGCAATAAATACGTATTGCGCGAGCGTTCACCTTGAACGTAGCGAGATGCCTCTGGCGCTATCTCGCTGTTCACTTTCTTCAAGGCACCCAGCATGACCCGATGAGTTGAGACACCCTGCTCCGCTGTGCTCTCAACGAGCTGGGCACGTGGATATAGCGCGATGATACTATCACCATTGTCTGCACCCATTGCGGCCAAGGGAGACCAGGCCAACAACAGCAACGCACAAAGTCGTCTCTGGTAACTGATCAGTAGAGCTCGAATACCGACGTTACTTTTCTGGCTCGGTTTTATCCGCATGTATCTATCGACCATTTCAATTCACTCGCTTGTGGTAAAAAAACGTCCAATGTAATGGCGACAATCGACGCCGTGCCCATCATAACGACTTCACTGGTAAGATAATCGATGAATTCACTGACAAAGGGCTGATGGGTGACCAATAGCGGATTTTCGAAGTCACTGGTCGCGAGTAATGCTAACACCTGGCCAATATCACCGGCGGGAGAAAGGCTATCCCAGCTGAGGATGGCATCATGATACCCTAGGCGGGTCGCCATCAAGCCTGCGGTCTCTTGGGCTCGGGACAAGGGGCTGGCAATGATGTGAGATACCTTGACATTCGCTTCAAGCAGACTTGCCCCATTGGCCATGACTTCCGTTGCACCTAGCAAACTTAAAGGCCTATCCGCATCGGGGTAAGACATCACGGCATCACCGTGGCGCATTAACAGTAGATTCATTCCTGGTCACCTTGTCACGTTTCATGGCGGCTTCATACCCATAGGGTTTGCTAAAGATTAACACATAAGGTTAGCTTCCTAGACCAGCCGGGACCTCAATAAAAGTCCCGCGAACCTCTACGCTTAGGCTTTTCCTAAAAATACAAATTACTTACATTTTTCAGTCCCAACCTTGCCCATATCGCTATACTTACCACACTATTGGCGTTATGTTACTTTTCCACTCTTATCTAACAGCTCGCTTCCGTGCCCAATTTGGTCGAACCAGTACAGAAGACTGTAATCCGCTCGCTACACCACCTCATCCAAACGGTGGTTAGCGAAGGCGATGGTGTGGCGCTGTTCGGATCAGCAGGGGACAAGTTAGTCGAGCAATTTATCGCGAATATAAACAACGCTTTCAATGAACTTTCCAACACCCAACCGAAAAAAAATACCGTCGTTGATTTCGATAGCCTGTCTCTAGTTCAGGAAGACGAACTCAACACCATGGTAGCCACCAGGGGGATGATCGCAGCTGCCAGGAATAAGAACCTGCCCGCTTTCATCAGTTTTAATACTCGGCTAAACGCCGTGATCGAAATCAAACAAATCGATGAGTCGTCGAATCCGCTGGATCCCCAACAATTATCAACGGCGTTCACGGCGGCCATGCTGGAGGTTGATTGCAAAGCGAAGAATGATCTTGCCACTTACCGACGATTCAATGAGGTCCTGTTGAAGCAACTCGATGTTGTGCTGCAAGAAGCTAACCAGACGCTGATAAAAGCGGGTGTCATGCCGGATCTAAGGACAGAGACGGCGAACCATCATTCCCGAGGAACAACTCAAAGTCGAAGCAATGCTCGAACGCAGATAGAGGGGATGGATAGCTTTGGCGGTATTGAAGAGCTACCAGCAGACAGTAAGTCTGATAATCCTGAGCTGTTCGGCATGATGCAAAACTTGCTGCGGCCATCTGCTCGCAATGTCTCAGCCGCTAATGCCGCGAGTCAACAGTACGCCATACCCAACTCGATGCTTAGCGCCGCCCAGACAACTGGCTTATTGAGTCCAGAGAACAAAGAAACAGTCGTGATGGTCGGCCAGCAGGAATTATTCGACATTCTCACCAACATCCAGCAGTCATTGAAGGTTGATCGTGCTCCTGGCGCCGGCAGCACCAATGAAATAACAGACCATGAGCTCGAGAAGATCGATGTGCCCGAGTCAATCAACAAACTTTTGTTACAAACCAAAGACACGAGCAAGGCCAATGCTGTTGACCAGCAATCTGCCGATATCATCAGCTTGGTCTCCTTACTTTATGAAGCCATCTGGCAAGATAATTCTGTCGCCCTGCCCATAAAAGAACTGATCGGACGAACCCAGATCACCATCATCAAGGTGGCTTTATCAGACACCACTTTTTTCAACCGTGAGAACCATCCAGCTCGCAGCATCCTTAACGAATTTGCCTCAGCAGCGATTGGCTGGACAGAAGTCCGCGACTTGGAAAACGATTCGTTGTATCAAAAAATGAACGAATTGGTTAGCCGAATTTTAATCGAGTATACCAACGACATCGATCTCTTCAATGAACTGCTCAAAGACTTCAGGCTATTTCGCGCTCGCTTGGCAGCCAAAAGCCACCACCTTGAACAACGCATCATGCGCGCAAACGAGCGTGACGAGCGAATTGAAGATATCCGCGAACTGGCGGATCAAAAAATTGCAGAGCGAATTCTTGGACGAGATATACCAGCCTTTATCCAGGAGTTTTTGGACGAGGTGTATCACAAGTTTATGGTGATGCTGTTACTGAAAGAGGGTCCTGGCAGCAATGCCTGGAAACAAGCCATTAACACGATCGATGTATTGCTCTGGACCGTTCAGCCTAAAGATCACGCTGATGATCGGGCCCGTCTCGATACCGTCAACCCACGTCTGCTGAATAATCTGCGTAAGGCGTTACGAATTACCAAACTCGAGAGCCTGGAAATCGACAGATTAATCGCGGAACTGACAACCATTCAAGAAGCCTCTTTCGCTCAACACGAACAGAGTTTAATCGCACCCAACATTGCAGCGGAGTTCACCGGCACGGAAGTTGAACTTCAGGATCCGAGTAGCGAAAATGCTCAGCCGGCGAGGACAATTAAGCAAGCAATCATCGTTGAAGCAATCGATGAAGATGATCCCCATATGCAAGCCGTCGACCAAGTTGGCGTCGGTGATTGGTTTGAATTCCTGGGAGAGGCCGACCAGACTATTCGCTGCAAACTCGCCGCCAAAATCAACGTCATCGATAAGTATATCTTCGTCACTCAACAAGGTGTCAAGGTCGTCGAAAAAACCCGAGCAGGTCTCGCCCGCGAACTCAAGGACGGCACGGTGAAGTTGATCAGCGACGGCCTCCTCTTCAGCCGAGCACTCGAATCAGTGATCGGTAGCTTGCGTGCATCTCAACAGGAGCAGAGCGAAGACGCCTTTCAGCCCCCTCTCTTGACAGAGGCTCCTGACGCCTTACTAGCGCCAGTCGCCCCTAGCCATTAGCCGCAGCTAGCTCGCTGACAATTCCAAGAGCAGTTTATTCAAACGACTGACGTAGCTCGTTGGCTCCTCTAGATGGCTACCCTCGGCAAGCATAGCCTGATCAAAAAGCACCAACGCCAGATCAGTGAAACGATTCTCGTCGGTTTCAGCATTCAACTTTTCAACCAGCGGATGAGTTGGGTTCAACTCAAAGGTACGTTTGTTCTCGGGTACAGCCTGCCCTGCTGACTCGAGTATGCGACGCATCTGCATACCCATTTCATCTTCGTTGACAACCAGACAAGCCGGCGAATCGGTGAGACGATGCGTAATCCGCACAGTTTCGACTTTTTCCCCTAGCACGGTCTGAATCCGCGCGAGTAAATCAACAAACTGCTTTTCAACTGCTTCATTAGCGGCTTTTTCCTTCGGATCTTCCAGGTCGCCGAGATCTAGCGTACCCTTTGCAACATCTTGAAATTTCTTGTCTTCAAATTCCATCAAATGGCTCATCAGCCACTCATCGATGCGGTCAGTCAGAATCAGCACTTCGATGCCCTTTTTCTTAAAGACTTCGAGATGCGGGCTATTGATCGCCGTGTGATAATTATCCGCCGCCACATAATAAATTGTTTCCTGGCCTTCCTTCATTCGCCCCAGATAATCCGTCAGCGACTGGTTCTGATCTTTAATGTCGCTGTGGGTCGTTGCAAACCGGAGCAATTTGGCAATCTTGTCCTTATTCGCAAAGTCTTCAGCCACACCCTCTTTAATGACCTGACCAAACTCATTCCAGAACACCTGATACTGCTCAGGTTCTTTCTTCGCTAGCTTCTCGAGCATGTCCAGCACCCGTTTCGTCAATGCACTGCGCATTGCATCGATCGATGGATTTTTCTGCAAAATCTCTCGAGAAACATTCAGTGGCAGGTTATTTGAATCAATCACGCCCTTAACGAAACGCAGATATAGCGGCAAAAACTGCTCAGCCTCGTCCATGATAAAGACTCGCTGAACGTAGAGCTTCAGACCTCGTGGCGCCTCCCGCTGCCACATGTCGAACGGGGCCTTCGAGGGAATATAGATCAAACTGGTGTAATCGAGCTTACCCTCAACACGATTATGGCTCCAGGTCAGCGGCGCCTGATAGTCATGTGACACCAGTTTATAGAACTCCTGATACTCTTCGTCAGTAATTTCCGTTCGTGAGCGGGTCCACAGTGCTTTGGCGAGGTTAATCGCCTCATATTCCGCCGCGACAGGTTCTTCGCCTTCAGCAGGCGGCGCAGGCTGAGACATCATCATTACCGGTACCGCAACGTGATCAGCATACTTCTTGACGACGCTGCGAACACGCCAGTCATCTAGAAAGTCTGTCTCGTCTGATTTCAAATGCAGGATCACCGATGTACCGCGCTGCTCACGGTCAATATTTTCAATTTCAAAGTCTGCTTCACCGGCAGAAATCCACCGTATGGCTTCATTGCTCGCACTCCCGGCCGCCCGAGATTCGACCACAACCTTGTCAGCAACTATAAATGTTGAGTAGAAACCGACACCGAATTGCCCGATTAACTGTGCGTCTTTCTTTTGATCACCGGTCAGCGCACTGAAAAATTGGGCTGTACCAGATTTCGCGATGGTACCCAGATGACTGATCGCATCATCTCGCGTCATGCCAATGCCGTTATCCGTGATGGTGATGGTGCCAGCCTCTTTATCGATATCGATGCAAATTTTCAGGTCGGCATCGTCACCGAGCAGATCACTCGTTTGCAGCGCTTCAAAGCGCAACTTGTCGATGGCGTCTGAAGCATTGGATATCAACTCGCGCAGGAAAATTTCTTTATTGGAGTACAACGAGTGAATCATCAGCTGCAGTAGTTGCTTGGCTTCAGATTGGAATCCCAGGGTTTCTTTTTTCGCTTCAACGGTCATGTGTGCTCACACCTTTTACGTAACTTACATTGTCAGCAGAGATGGGGTTCCCGGTCCATGTTTTCAACCACCCAAGACCATCTTGCGGACAAAAAAAAGGGTAGCCGCCGCATAAAGCGTGGCTACCCCGGACAACATCAGCCGCTACCAGCC
>JABBAY010000127.1 GCA_018607725.1 K189A clade bacterium | reverse complement strand
ACAAGCTGGTCAGCGCCCGAGACATCGCCAACTCGGCCTCTGAAGAGTTTGGTACGCCACTGCTGGACATCTCCGCACTGGAGTTGGAATCACTGCCCAAGAACCTTGTGGACGAGAAGTTGATTCGGGCCAATCACGCCATTCCTATCTTTCACCGCGGCAATCGCTTATTTGTCGCCGTGTCCGACCCCACCAACCGCAAAGGTCTAGACGAGATCAAGTTCCATACGGGTATTTCTACCGAAGAAGTGCTGGTGGATGAGAATCAGTTGTCGGCCTTTATCGATGCTTTTTTGGAATCTCAGGAAGGCGGCGGGCTCGGCAATATGGGCGAGGACGATGTCGACCTTGATATGGAATCGGCAGAAGAAGGCGGCGCCAAACAGGACGATGAAGACCCCGGCAAGGCCATCGACGACACGCCAGTGGTGCGCTTTATCAACAAAATGTTGATGGACGCGATTCGTCTAGGTTCTTCAGACCTGCATTTCGAGCCTTTCGAGAAGGCCTATCGCGTACGCTATCGCACCGACGGCATACTCCATGAGGTGGCACGACCACCGGTTAATTTGGCGCCGCGTATTTCCGCCCGTCTGAAGGTGATGTCGCAAATGGACATCTCTGAGCGTCGAGTCCCACAAGACGGTCGAATCAAGTTAAAAATTTCCAAGACCAAAGCCATCGACTTTCGAGTTAACACGCTACCCGTACTGTTTGGTGAGAAAATTTGTCTGCGGATTCTCGACCCCAGCAGCGCCAAAATGGGCATTGATGCCTTGGGTTATGAGGCGGATCAAAAGGCGCTCTATCTGGAAGCGTTGAACAAGCCTCAAGGCATGTTTCTGGTGACCGGTCCTACCGGTAGCGGCAAAACCGTCTCCCTGTATACGGGCATTAACATTCTGAACACGCCAGAGCTAAATATTTCAACCGCCGAAGACCCCGTCGAAATCAACCTGGAAGGGATCAACCAGTGCCCAGTTAACGTGAAGGTTGGACTCGATTTTGGTGAGGCGCTGCGCTCATTTCTGCGACAGGACCCAGACATCATCATGGTTGGCGAAATTCGCGACCTGGAGACTGCCAACATCTCTATTAAGGCTGCGCAGACTGGTCACATGGTGATGTCAACGCTGCACACCAACAGCGCGCCAGAAACGATCACGCGTCTGCGGAACATGGGGGTACCCGCGTTCAATCTGGCCACTTCAATTAATTTGATCATTGCCCAGCGTCTGGCCCGAAAGCTATGCGACTGCAAAAAGAAAATCGAAGTTCCCAGAAATGCCCTACTTGAAAAGGGCTTTACCGAAGCCGACCTCGACGAGGGTTTCGATATTTACGGTCCCGTGGGCTGCGCAAAATGTTCCGGGGGCTATAAGGGCCGAGTCGGGATCTACGAGGTGGTGAAGATCACACCGCGGATCTCCAAGATCATCATGGAAGATGGCAACTCTATTGAGATTGCAGACGTGTGTAAGGAGGAGGGTTTTAACAATATATTCCAATCGGCGCTGATTAAGGTCAAAAATGGGCTCACGAGCCTTGAAGAAGTCGACCGGGTTACCTCCGGTCACTAGCATATTGAAGGAATAATCATGGCAACAGCGAGCTCTATTTTTGCCTGGGAAGGAAAAGACAAGTCAGGTCGCAAAACCAAGGGCGAGATTACTAGCGCCAGTGCGACCATCGCCAAAAATGAATTACGCAAACAGGGCATCTCTGCCACTAAGGTCTCGAAAAAAGGCGGTGGCTTAGGGGGCCTGCTGAATGCCGGCAAGAAGGTGACGCCTGGCGACATCGCCTTATTCACTCGCCAGCTGGCCACCATGATGAAAGCCGGCGTACCACTGGTGCAGTCATTTGAGATTGTCGCCGATGGTATGGACAACCCTTCCATGCGTACCTTGATCCTGAAGATTCGCGACGACATTTCGTCGGGTAACTCTTTCGCCCACGCCATTCGCGCAAATCCCGAACATTTCGATGACCTGTTCTGCAACCTGATCGATGCCGGCGAACAGTCGGGTGCACTGGAAACCATGCTCGACCGTTTGGCAGAATACAAGGAAAAAACCGAGGCACTGAAGGCCAAAATCAAAAGTGCGATGAATTACCCCATCGCGGTTCTGGTGGTCGCTTCTATCGTCTCTGGCATCCTGCTGATCAAGGTGGTGCCGCAGTTCGAAGAAATATTTCAGGGTTTCGGCGCAGAACTGCCGGAGTTCACACAAATGGTCGTGGATATGTCGCGCTGGATGCAGGATTGGTGGTTTATCGTGGTGGCAATTATCGCCGTATTGGTTGTCGCTTATAAACAGGCCCTCAAGCGTTCGAAGAAGTTCCGCGACGCCCAGGAACGGGTCTCGCTGAAGATGCCCGTCATTGGTGACATTCTCGACAAATCTTGTATTGCTCGATTTGCCCGTACTCTGTCAACCACATTTGCCGCCGGTGTGCCCTTGGTCGACGCCCTCGAATCCGTAGCCGGCGCTGCCGGCAACGTCGTCTATTATGACGCCATCAAAAAGGTCAAAACCGATGTCTCCAGCGGTATTCAGCTCAATTACGCCATGAAACAAACCGAGGTGTTTCCCAACATGGTGATCCAGATGGTAGCGATCGGCGAAGAATCTGGCGCCCTGGACGGCATGCTCGATAAAGCCGCAACCTACTATGAGGAGATGGTTGATAACGCCGTCGATGGCCTCACCAGCCTGATGGAGCCAATTATTATGTCATTCCTTGGCGTGGTAATTGGCGGCCTGATTATCGCCATGTACCTGCCGATCTTTAAGATGGGCGATGCCATCAGTGGCGGTGGCTGATCATTAGAGTAGCCAACAACCCGGCTCAGCTGTCAGAATGACAACCTATTTAATTCTGCTTGAGGCTGAGTTTCCGTTGTTTATGTTGATATGCAGCTTGATATTAGGCCTGCTGGTGGGCAGCTTCCTGAATGTCGTTATTCATCGCTTACCCATTATGTTGCAGCGTGAGTGGCAGCAGCAGGCGAATGATATTCTTGGCAACCCTGAAGAAGCCGCGGCACCAGCCTATAACCTGGTCGTACCCAACTCCCGCTGCCCTCGCTGCGAACATAACATCAGGTCTTGGGAGAATATTCCGATCCTGAGCTACGCCCTGCTGCGGGGCAAGTGTTCCGCGTGCCAGAATCCTATCAGCCTCCGTTATCCCTTGGTGGAGCTTGCCACCGGTATTCTGACAGTCTTGGTTGTCTACACCTTTGGTGTCACGTTAGCGGGCCTGGCCGCCTGTTGCTTAACCTGGGCATTGGTGGCCTTGTCACTGATCGACTACGACCATCAACTACTACCCGACGACATCACCTTGCCGTTTCTATGGCTGGGCCTGATCCTCAATTCATTCGGCTTGTTTACCCATCTTGCCACCGCCGTCTGGGGCGCTGTGGTGGGTTATTTGGTTTTTTGGTGCATTTATCAGGCCTTCAAATTAATCACCGGCCGCGAAGGCATGGGCTATGGCGATTTTAAATTATTGGCAATGCTGGGCGCCTGGATGGGCTGGCAAAGTCTGCCATTGATCATTATCCTGTCGTCTTTTGCCGGCGCACTGATTGGCGGCACCTTGATCCTGTTCGGCCGCGACAAAGCAAAGCCCATTCCCTTCGGGCCTTATTTGGCTATTGCTGGTTGGATCGCATTGATATGGGGCGATGCCCTGACCGCAAGTTACCTGCAATTCGTGGCGATATAAGTTTATGGGACATTTTGTTTTAGGGTTAACCGGCGGCATTGGTAGCGGAAAATCCGCGGTCTCCGATCACTTCCAGTCATTGGGCATTACGATTGCCGACGCCGATATTGCGGCTCGTCAGGTGGTAGAGCCAGGCACTGAACCCCTGCGGCAAATCGCAGAACATTTTGGTGATGAGATATTACTCGCCGACGGCAGCCTGGATCGCGCGCGGCTTCGCGGCATTATTTTTGCCGAGGCTGAACAACGGCGATGGCTGGAATCCGTAACAGTCCCGGCTATCATGCAGTTACTCGAGGCAACCCTGCAAAATAGCACGTCACCCTATTCGATCCTGATGCTTTCCAGCGGCCGAGGCCAACATCCCTTGATCGATCGCCATCTGGTGGTGGATGTGACTCAACAGACACAGCTCGCGCGGGTGATGGCGCGAGACCAAAACGATTTAGCGCAAGTGCAGGCCATCATCGCCACCCAACCGAGCCGCGAGACGCGGCTGGATTATGCGGATGATGTCATTACCAACGAAGGTAGCCTGGCGGATCTGAACAACGCCGTGACAGCCCTACATATCAAGTATCTGGAACTCAGCGGAGAATCTTATGGGAGCCCTTAAAGTTGCATGCCCAACTTGTCAGCAGTCAGTGATGTGGGTTGACGAGAGTATCTACCGACCCTTTTGCAGTGAACGCTGCCAACTGATCGACTTGGGTGAATGGGCCAGCGGCAATCGGTTTATTCCCA
>JABBAY010000067.1 GCA_018607725.1 K189A clade bacterium | reverse complement strand
TCTGTGTACCAGTGCGTCTGCGTCAAAGTTTTTCGAGCCGAGGTTTGCTTCGCGTTAGCGGCAAACCTAGAACAGCACGCGAGTCCGTAGCGTGCCATCAATTTCTTGAAGTTTCGCCAGTGCAATGGCGCTGTATTCCTCATCGATATCTGTCACAACGTAACCCACATCCTGGACTGTTTGCAGATACTGGGCACGAATATTGATCTTGTGATCAGCGAAGAAATTATTGATTTTCGACAGTACCCCAGGAACATTGCGGTGAATATGTAGAATTCGATGGCCCCCAGGATGGGCAGGCAGGGTCACTTCCGGGAAATTAACGCTGGAGAGACTGGTACCGTTGTCAGAGAATTTGATCAGCTTCTCCGCAACTTCGACGCCAATCTTGTCTTGCGCCTCCATGGTGCTGCCGCCGACGTGAGGTGTCAGAATGCAGTTATTAAACGCCCGCAGCGGTGAGATAAATTCTTCCTTGGCAGACTTGGGTTCGCTGGGGAATACGTCGATGGCGGCACCTGCCAAGGCTTGATTTTCCAACGCCGCGGCCAGTGCATCGATATCGACGACAGTACCCCGTGAAGCATTAATCAAAACGGCGCCGGGTTTCATCTGAGCGATCTGCTCTGGCCCCATCATCATGCGGGTATTCCGATCTTCAGGGACATGCAGGGTAACAACATCACTGGCAGCGAGTAGATCTTTGAGGTTGCCGGTTTGGGTGGCGTTACCTAAGGGCAGCTTGTTGACGGCGTCATGAAATAAGACCCGCATGCCGATGGACTCGGCAAGTACGCTGACTTGTGTACCGATATTGCCATAACCAATGATACCCAGGGTCTTACCGCGAATTTCATAGGAGCCGACAGCGGACTTAAGCCATTGGCCAGTATGCGCCAGGGCATTTTTTTCCGGGATGCCGCGTAGTAGCAGAATTGCTTCGGCGATCACCAGTTCGGCGACACTCCGAGTGTTGGAAAAAGGTGCGTTGAAAACCGCGATGCCGCGAGTCAAAGCCGTCAGCAGATCAACCTGATTGGTGCCGATACAAAAACAGCCAATGACCATCAGCTTGTTGGCGGCGGCCAGAACCTCAGCATTGAGTTGGGTCCGTGAACGGATACCGACGATATGTGCACCTTTGATGGCAGAGATCAGTTCATCTTGACTAAGCGCGCCAGCGTGGCTTTCAATCTGGGTGTAGCCGGCGGCTGAAAAGGCGTCGATGGCTGATTGATGAACCCCTTCCAGCAACAATATCTTGATTTTGGCCTTGTCAAAAGACGTCTGTTTCATTGCTTCGACCGCTGGTGGAGTTGGGAGGCTGTATATTAATGATTATTGTGGAGTAAGAACAGTGGGCAAACGGGCTGATCAGCACGATCAGCCCCGTTTTGCCTGTTTAAGGCTTCTTGAATAGCAACGTAAAGCGATCGGTATTGCCCGTCACTGTCTTGCGGCCAACCTCATAGCGTAGTTCATCGTCGGGTCGGTAATGTAAGTCGCTGTAGTCCACGAACTCAAAGCCAGCCGCTTCAACTTCCTTGATGACCAGCACAGGGTCGATTCGACGCCGAAGTTCATGTTCAGTGGGCTGCATATGTCGCTGGGTATGATCGACAACGCCATAAAGACCACCAGACTTGAGGGCCTCGAAGGCGGCCTGATTGATATTGGCGCGACCTGTCGCGGTGAAGTTATGCATATTTCGGAACGTCAGGACCATATCCAGGCGCTTAACACCAAAGCTGAACGCCGGCACACTGGAGCGATTCTCCCCCTCTTGACGAGAAAAGTTAGCTCGGTCGAAGGGAATGACTTCAAGGGCATCGAATCCAGGTTGGCCCTTGAGTGCTTCACCGGTACGCTCGGCACCGAGGGAGATATAAAGCTTACCCTTCGCTTCGAGGGTGGGGGCTAGAATTTTGGTGTACCAACCACCACCGGGAAGCAATTCTAGGACTTTCATGTCATCGCGAAGCTGAAAGAATTCGAGGGTTTCCAACGGCTTGCGGTTGGCGTCGCGGGCTGTATCAGCGGTGCTGCGCCGTTCATGTTTAATCGCATCAAGAAGTTTTTGCTCAGTGGTACTGCTATCACTGGCGGCCCAGACGTTCATTGCCACTACCGCGAGAAGTAATCCCGGAATCAATCTCATTCAATTTCTCCATTTTGATGTTCGGACATCTTACCCGCTGGCCAGAGCGGACACCAACCCGTGAAAATATTTGCCGTTACTGTTATCTTGCTAACCAGCCGAGTGCGGCTGATGATATGAAACTAAGCAGGAGTATCTCATGCGATTAAGACAAGTGGCGTTGGTCGCCGAGCAACTGGCGCCCGCCCGTCATGCACTAATGACGCTGCTGGGGCTAGCGGCCGACTATCAAGACCCCGGCGTCGGAGAGTTTGGTTTGGAAAACTCGGTGATGAGCATCGGCGATACCTTTCTCGAGGTAGTTGCCCCCACTCAAGCTGGGACTTCCGCCGGGCGATTGCTGCAGCAGCGCGGTGGCAATGGGGGCTATATGGTGTTGTTACAGGTTGATGATATCGAGCTGTATCGCGAGCATACGCAAGCCTTGTCGATACGTAAAATCTGGAATATTGATCAAGCGAATACCAAGGCCTTTCACCTCCACCCGAAGGATATGGGTGCCACCATTGTTTCGCTTGATTGGATGAACCCCACACAAGCCTGGACCTGGGGTGGCGAGGGCTGGGAGACACGAGCCGCTAAATATGTCGGTGAGATTACTGAAGTGGATATCCAGACTGATGATCCGCAAGCTGTGGCCCAGCATTGGGCTGAGGTGTTGCGCCGGCCGGTGACGCTCACAGATGATCACTATGGAATCGAGCTCGACCAGGGGCGGATTAATTTCCAAGTCGTCAGCGACGGGCGTGGGCCAGGGGTTGCGGGTCTGACCTTTGCCGTGAAGGATATGAACGCGCTGCGCCAGCGGGCCTCGGAGATGAATCTGAGCTGGTCTGGAGATCGGTTATTCCTGTGCGGCGCCTGGCTGCGGTTCGTGCCAGCGACATCCACCTAGTTGCCTGAATGAACCCTCTGATCCGTTGAGTGGCGCATGCCGTTGGGTATGACCACGTCGGCAAATTGACAACTTGTGATCTGATGTGGACACTTGACGCAGGAGTTATTTGTGATGCCGATGGCCATGTTACCGAAACACGATCTTGATCGCCGGGCTGTGCCTATGCCGCAGGTGTTGGGCCTGGTAGAAGCGCTCCAGCAGCGCGGTCATCCGCTGGATAAAATCTTGTCGGAAACCGGGTTGGTCGAAAGTGATTTAGCTAACCTCGAGTTGCGAGTGAGCTACCGGCAGCGCATCCAGCAACTCGAAAATATGCTTGCCCTGGCGGGCACAGATGGTTTTTGGCTAGCGACGCCTCGAGAAACAACCATCGCTGATTTTGGATTGCTCGGTTACGCGATGATGAGCAGTGCGACACTCGAGCAAGCGATCCAGATTGCGGTCAAATATCACAAAATGGCCGGTGTCCTGTTTGACCTGAGCTTTACTAAAGATGATGCTGCGAATGTTGCCGTGCTACGCTTGGATAACCTGTTAGCCGAGGGGCTGGTGGCGCAGTTTGTTGTTGAGGACTTGTTCATGGGTATCGCGCCTTTGATCAGTTTTTTGACGGCCAAGCCTTTTCAGCCCCAAGAGATTTTTGTGAGCTACCCCGAGACTGACTATGCAGGGCGATATTCGGGGGCGTTTCATTGTCCAGTCAGGTTCGACCAAACCTATTGTGAATATCGTTTCGGGCTTGATTTACTTGAGCAGCCCTTGGCTGAGGCAGACTCGAATACAGCGAAAATCTGCGAGCAGTCCTGTCGAAAAATTCTCAATCAGATGGAGATAGGTGCTGACATCGTCTCGCAGATTTGTCACCTGCTGATCAGTACCCCTGGCGAGTTTCCAAAATTGGAGGCGATTGCCGGCAAGCTATTATTGGGGACAAGAACCCTGCGTCGCAGATTAAAGGGGCTGGGTACCAGTTATCAGAAAATCCTAGATGATGTTAAAAAGGAATTGGCAGTGGAGTATCTGCAGACCACCAGTCTCAGTGTTCAGGAAATATCTGACCTCTTGGGTTACTCGGAGGTGACGAATTTCCGCCGTGCGTTCGTCAAATGGGTGCATATCTCGCCGTATCAGTATCGTAAAAGTCTTGAGCGCGACCAAGCTGGCCGACTGGGTTGATGAAGGAAGGTGGTCAGGATGTTGACGACGGGTTTGACCACGAGTTTCTTTCAAGGTAGCTTCGGTCTTGATGGTGCCAGTTGCGACAAGAGTGTGACAAGAGTGTGACAAGAGTACGACATGAATGACGGCGATGCCGGGTCGCGAGCCCCAGCGCCAAGCATGACAAGGATGAGAGACCATGGCAAAGCCGATAGCATATATTGAGCGTACCAAACGTTTTTACGCAGCCCAGGACTTTGCGCCTTATCAATGGGCCCAACATGACGAGACACCCTGGCAGTCACCGAATAAGTCACTGGCAGAATGCCGGGTGGCCATTGTGACGACGGCAGTGCCTGACGGCAGTATCAAAAAGCCGATTCGCACCGCCAGCAGTTGGGATATTCACCAGGCTCCGGACCGCTTTCGCACTGATGAACTATCTTGGGACAAGGAGACGACCCATACAGATGATCGCGGGTCTTATTTCCCCCTCGAGGCACTGGCTGCGTTGGCAGAGGCTGGTGTCATTGGCGCGCTGGCGCCTAGGTTTCATTTTGTACCGACTGAATACAGTCAACGCAATACGATCAACCACGATGCGCCAAAGGTGGTGCAGGCTTGTATCGACGACGAGGTGGACATCGCCATTTTAATCCCCTTGTGACCAGTTTGTCATCAGACTGTCAGTTTGACAGCCAGGGCACTCGAACAAGCCGGTATTTGCACGGTGATCATTGGTTCGGCGTTAGATATTGTCAGCCATTGCGGTGTGCCGCGCTATCTTCACAATAATTTGCCATTAGGCAACCCCATGGGTAAGCCGCTTGATACCAGTATGCAAGCGACGACGCTGCGGTTGGCGTTAGATCTGGTGATCAGTGCCACTGCACCGGTTATTCAGCACACGCCATTTCAGTGGTCTGAATCTGAAGCCTGGCGTGAAAACTACATGCGGGTGGATGATTCCAATCGTGAGGCGCTGCGCGTGGCGGGTGAGCAGAACCGCCAAGAACGTCTGGCGAACAAGGCCAAAGGCCTGCAGCGCAGCTGATCAGTACTTCTTAGTCATGCTATTGGTTTGCAGGGGGACGGGCCAGTGGCCTGCAAGTGTCACTTCGCGTCTGACCAACGGCCGTTAGCGTGACTCGACTTGGCCCTTGGCGAGGCGTGCCTTGTCGCCATAGGTCAAGCGGTTCCAGCTGTAACCCAATATGCCCATGAGGATGTTGGAGATACAGGCTGCAGCAAAAATGCCAGCGACATCAAAATAATGTCGCCCAACATAGGCCAGCGGGATATACACCACAAACATTCTGACCACAGACATGATCGTCGACGAAATAGGCTTGCCCAAGGAGTTAAAGGTTGCACTCGCCATCATGAGTACCCCCCAGGTGCCATAACTGAGTGGCACAATAGCGAGATACAGACTCGCATAGGCGACTGCGCTGGGATCATCAGCGAACAAACCGCCGATGTGATTGCCGAGCAACAGGAATAATAGTGCGACGCTCAACCCCCAGATAATAGAGACCGAAAATGCCATCTGCATGCCCTGGTTGGCGCGGTCAAATCTTTGGGCACCCCAATTTTGCCCGACAAATGGCCCAATGCTGGCCGACAGGGCGAATAGAGGGATGACCGACAAAGCTTCGACCCGCGATGCAATCCCGAAGCCCGCTACAGCTTCCTTACCGTAGCCGGCGAGAAAGCTGACGATAATCGCCGTAGAGATGGGGCCGATCAGATTCGTGGCGGTGGCCGGGATACCAACAGCCAGAATACGGCGCCATGAGTGCAGAACAATTTCGGCGCTGGTTTTGGAAAAGTCCAGCAGGTTTTCTCGATAGATCAGCACATAGTAGGTCAGAAAGCACAGAACGACCCGTGACGTCAGCATGGCCCACGCCGCGCCTTCAAGGCCCAGGGCAGGCATGCCAAACAAGCCGAGAATCAGAATGGGGTCGAGCATGGCCTGCAATGCAGCGCCGCCGACCATAATGGCGCCTGAGATGCGCCCGTCACCCGTGGCGCGCAGGGCGTTTGCGCCAATGGCGGGTAGCGCGAAAAAGATCAGCGCGACATACCAAATCTGCATATAAGAGATGATCAAGGGCAGGGTGTCGGTGTCTGCACCGAGCAGCAGAAACAGGGGTTCGATGGTGAAGTAACCAATGGTAGATGCCGTCAGCATGATCAGCGCCAGGAGGCCGATGCCATCAGTGGCCAGGCGTCTGGTCATATGCATGTCGCCACTGCCGATGGTGCGTGCGAGGACTGACGACAGGCCGATCGAGATTCCTAAGGACAAGGAACCCAGTGCGCCGGTGATGGCAAAGGTAAAGCTGTAGGCTGCTAGTGCATTGGTGCTGACACCGCCGAGCAGCCAGGTTTCAAACAACGCGGCACCCAGGTTGGCAAAGATCCCCAGCATCATGGGCAGCGTCAGACTGAGTAGTCCGGCACTGACGGTACCTTGTGTGAGTTTTGCCGTGGTCAATTTCAGGACTTATCGCTTGTGCCAAGTTGGGCGAGGTTGGCATTGACCAGTTCACCAAAATCATCAGCACTGAACTCGGAGTCGAACCATTGCTCTGCCAGACCTGGTGCGCCATGCAGTTCAATAGCTAAGCCACGGACCAAGGCGTCGATCTTGGCGCCGTCGCCGATGGTTTGCGAATGGTTGATAGATAGCTGGAAAGTATGAAATCGACTGCGAGCCATGGTGATGAATTTCGGTCGGTGGGTAGGTTCGAGCACCGCACCGGTACAACCTACTTGCCAGATTTCAGCCGCTGAGTGGTAATGGGATTCTAAACTATCTTTGTCTTTCAATGGACGGACTCTGGAATCGATGGGGTTTAAAGTCAGGCTGCATTTCGGGCGTCAGTATGCCAGAAACTCTGGGCGCTGTTGATCAAAAGTATTCGCCTCGGTTAGATAGCACGTAGAAAATGTGCTGATCTACTTGTCTAATACTGGCAAAGCAAAGGTATAATAGCACGGGTAGCCGCGACGATAACGTCGTTGTGCCTTAGCTACTTCGATCCCCCGTTTGAGATTCAATCTTGAATAAGCCTTTTTCGAAAGACCCTGTTATTGAAAAGTCACTGAATCATTCCATCAAAGATGGGGTGGCGTTCTCCGTCATGGCAGGCGTTGGTGAAAGTTATTTTTCTGCCTATGCGGTTTTCCTCAAGGCAACCACTCCGCAGATTGGCATGCTCGCTGCCTTACCGCCGCTGCTGGCCTCTTTCGCTCAAATGCTGGCAGTGGTCCTAGGTCAGGCGATGGGCGTGCGCAAAGGCATCATTGTGTTTGGTGCCTTGGTCCAGATTCTGGGTCTATTACTCATTGCCGCGTTGCCAAACTGGTTTCCTGATTGGGGATTCTCAGCGTTACTCCTCAGTGTGATTTTGTATTTTGTCGGGCCGAATTTAGGCGCGCCACTTTGGGGTAGTTTGATGGGAGCCTTGGTGCCAGAAAATGTTCGCGGGCGATTTTTTGCTCAACGTACCCGTCTGTCGAGTATCGCCTCGTTCACCGCGCTGTTGTTTGCGGGCCTTATTTTACAATTATTCGCTTTCCTGGATTACACCCTGTACGGATTTCTATTGATTTTTGCTATCGGCATACTAGCGCGCACCTATTCCTGTTATCAGTTAAGCCGCTTGTTTGATCCGCCGCAGGCAGACAAAACTGCGCCTCGAGAAGAGCGAGATGGGTTGCCTGGACTGGCATTTTTGCGCCAGCATCCAAATTTTTTACGTTTTTCTTTGTTCTTTGCGTCAATGCAGTTTGCCGTTGCGATTTCAGGACCGTTCGTGGTGGTTTATTTATTACGGGATCTGCAGTTTAGTTATATCGAACTGACACTGAATACCGCCGCGTCGGTATTGATGCAGTTTCTGGTGCTGAACCGCTGGGGACGACTTGGCGACCTCTTCGGCAACCGTATTATATTGCGCCTGACGGGTTATACGATCCCATTTATCCCTGTTTTGTGGTTGTTGTCATCGGACTTCTATTATCTTTTGCTGGTCCAGATGCTTAGTGGCTTGGTCTGGTCAGGGTACTCGCTGAGCAGTTCTAACTTTCTATTTGACCTGACGCCGGGGCATCGCCGGGCGGGGATGATGGCGCTACACAATTTTTTCGGTAGTGTCGCGGTATTTATTGGCGCGTCGGTAGGGAGTGTGCTGGCATTGATTTTACCTACCAGTATAGTGACAAGCCTGTTTTCGGTAGATATTGCCTTTAGTTGGAGCTCGGTATTTTATGGCGTATTCCTGTTTTCCGCGCTGACTCGCCTGGCCGTCGGCATGCTGTTTTTGCGCCACATTGAGGAAGTACGATCGGTCAAGCGGATGAGCTATCACGGCTTGGCATTCAGGGTGACCCGCTTCTCGCCGGTATCCGGCGTGATTTTTGATATTGTAGCGCGAACGCGTAACAAGGGAGATAACGACTCTTAGCAAGGGCGTCTAGTCAACAAAGTCCAGGCGGGCTATGGCGATACCGGCTTCGCCGCCAACGACGTACAGAAGGTAGGTGGCATCATGCTCGACAAAAATTGTTGGGTCCCGCAGCTGGTTCACGAGAGTGCTCACTGAGCTGCGCTGTGAAGCTTGCAGGGGTTGGTTGGCTCCCTCCCAGGACCTTTCCGGGCGCAGCAATTCCTGGGGTTCACTGGCTCGCCAATGCCACCAGTCGGCGAGCAGGGGGATGCTCGACAGATAGATTCGTTCTGGGCAATCGCCGACCTGAGTCCAAAAGACCAGTAGTTCCTCTCCCCTGACTAACACGGCGCAATGGCGCATATTAGGATTAAACAAATTCGGGCCTTGCTCGAATTGACTGAGCCCATCGTCGGAGCGATAAAAGATGCCAGGCATCGAGAGCGTGTAGAGTTGGCCGGCGAAACTGAAAGCCCGCATATAGGGTCTGCCGAGAATGTTTGAGCTGGCGATAAAATCTAGGCCGTCGGCGGAAATGGCAACTCGACTCGGCTGCAAGCCAAAGGCATCCAAGCCGTGATAATACATGCGGATTTGGCGCCGCTCATGGTCTACGTAGATGTCTGGAGAAGCGATGTGCGGTAGGGTCATGTCGTCCAATGGACTGGGCATGCCAGGCCCGCGAGGCCTTGCCAGTTTGGTCGTGTCGAAATCCTGGGGTATTTCTGCAGCTGTCTGTAAGTAAGGCGTGTCACTGAGTTGCAGGGTACCCCCACGGTGAATCTGCCAGGGGCCGATCAAATGATCGCTATAGGCCAGACGGATATAGTGACCCTTATGATCAGCAAAATAAAGATAGTAACGGCCCAGCGGTCGCGGAACCCAGTCAGGGACTCTGATCAGACTCGGACCATTGATATTGGTCCCGATACTGGCGTCCAACTCGGGATAGATGATCGGACCTTCCAGCAACCGAGTCACTTTAATCCGCTTGCAGTTGTCCATTACACGGGCGCTTGACGTGGTAGCCTGGGTTCTCTTGGGCGGGGCAATTTCTCATACAGATCACTGATCAGTTCATCGCGAGTCGCCTTGTGCTGCGGGTCAGACCACAGGTTTACCCGTTGCTGTGGGTCTGCTGTCATGTCGTAAAGTTCGCCTTCAGTGCCAGCATAAAGACTGCTCTTTTCATAGACCGTACAAAGCCAGCCGGCTTTGTTGTAAATCGACTTCATGTGGAGGCTGACTTCGCCGTGTTCCGAATCCCATTCGGTAATAACGTCTTCACGGTGTTGCGCCTCGGCATGGGCGTCATTCAGAGGCAATACCTGACCCTGCACCCAAGGCGGTGATTCGATACCGGCGATTTCACAGAAGGTTGATGCCAGATCGAGATGGCCGACTGGCAGGGTGACGCTGGCAGCCGGGGTGTCGGTATGGGTCGCCGGGCGCCAGATCATGGGCAGGCGCATCAGGGCATCAACATGGTAAGGCCCTTTAAACAGCAGACCAAAGTCGCCCTGAAATTCGCCGTGATCGGTGGTAAAAATAATGTCGGTATTGTCATACCAACCTTTTGCCTTGAGCCAGTTGATGACACGACCACAGGCATCGTCAATCAACTCGTTTTCGATATGATTCATGGCGTTGATTTCGCGCACCTGATCCGGGGTCATGTCTCTCGGTATGAAGTCTCGCGGTGATTCCAGGTTGGTCCAGACAGTACCGTCATAATAACCTTGCCAGTGCTTGGGTTTAGTGGCGAGCAAGGCTTGCATTTCTGCCTTGTCTTCGCTGTAGAGGGACGGTAAGGGTACATCGCGCCAGTTCACTCGGTGAGTTTCTGAGGCCGGCGGATCCCATGGATGGTGTGGGTCTGGAAAGCTCATCCAACAGAACCAGGGATCTTCGTCCTGACGTTGATCAAGCCAGTCAAGGGTGCGGTCGGCAACCCAATCTGTGTGATACAACGCTTTGGGGATATCGTTAGGCCAGACCTGTATGGCTTGGGTATCGCCGGCGCCGATCGTATTCTGCCCGCGGGCAGTGACCATTGGATAGAATTTTTCTTTGAGGTCAGGATGTTCTTGGGTCATGAAGCGGTCATAGTGGCTGTGACCTTCGAAGAAGTGGTTCGCCAGTTCCATATGATCGAAGCCTCGATGGGGCCCGGTGTTGTGTTCGTTGGCCATGCGGTTTTCAAAGAATACCGCGGGGTCGCCGAGCCAGGGTTCAAAGTGAGCTTTGCCTAACAGTGCCGTTTGGTAACCGTGATCCTGTAGCCAATGGGCAATGGTGGGCGTCTCTTCGGGTAGCGCAACGCCGTTCATCCAGACACCATGGGTCGATACATATTGGCCCGTCATGATGGTCGCCCGGGCCGGCATGCAAACGACGTTCTGGTTATGGGCGCGCTGATAATTAATACCCTCGCGCGCCAACTTGTCGATTACTGGTGTTTTGGCGACCAGTCCACCGTTACAGCCTAAAGCGTCGAAGCGCATCTGGTCCGTGGTGATTAGCAAAATATTTCGTTTCATCGCCAGTTTGCTCATAGATAGTGGCCTCAGTGTACACAACTTTGCGGTTTAGGGGGGCGCATGAGTCCTGGGTCGAGAACAATCGCCGCAGTGTCTGTGTTAGGGCGTGAGCAGGAAATGGGCAGGGAACGGACTGTTAACCGGCTATATGACGGGCTATATGACGGGCTATGTAACGGGTTATGTCATGCCCTAGCTAATGCCCTAGATCGGCTCGACGCGAGCAGCGGCAGCCGCAACGCCAGACAGTTCGCCAGCGTTCGCTATGATGCCAGTCTGGAATTGATCGCTTTGTTGCGGCGCATCGACCTCTGTCTTGGGCTGGTCGGCTAAAACATGAGCGACACACAGCACTAAAAAAATAAGCAGAAATAGGCGTTGATTCCAAGCTTCCATTTTGACTGTCCTCAGCTGATTTTCGAATGGGTTAAGTGATTGGCATGATTGTCTTTGAGGCTCACGATAGTCTGCTGTTGCTGATGACCTTGGCTAGCGGGCCTTGGTTAGCAAGCCTTGGGTACCAAATTTTGAGCCGCGGTCTTGGGTACCTGTCTGAAGTTCGGGTGATGAATCGCATTTTCACGATTAAAAATATCTCACGGTACTGTTCAGCAGTGAGTCGCGGTAAGAGTTCGTTTCATTGATCCGCCGGTTGGCGTGCCAGTGTGCCAGTGCCGCCGTGTTGAAGGGCATCAGGGATCCGTACGCTACCTGCCAACCGAGTGCTGGGTCGAGTTTGCGGGTTGCGTCATGGTCGAGTTGTGCGGGGTTCGCTGTGAATTGCCGGGTCCGTGCGGTGTGCGCAGCATCAAGGGGATCCTGCCGGGCAAAGATAATTTGTGGAACAGGGGCGTCAGCGTCGCTGGAATAGGCGGTTAAATAGACATTGTCGAAAGGGTAAGCCGCCGGCGATCCTGAGCGTGCATAAGCTGGCAGAGTGCCGAGGGCGATGGAACAATGGGGTTGCCATCTGAGTTGGCAAGCCTGGTTGCTCGGGGCAGCTGACTGCAGGCTAGTTGGGGACCCAATGCTATGCCGGTGGTCGATGTCGAGCCTTAGATCGGCAGTTCCCTGGGTGTCCACCTGCTGGCCGTAGACACAGAGTAATGCCAGGCTGAGCCAGGAAAAAATAACATAACTTGAGCGTTGAATGGATGCCATGGAAACATTGTTACTGAACCATGTCGGCCAAACGCTCGACCCGTTCACAAAAATGCCGGCGTGAGTTCTTAAGATTGGGTGTTTTGAGCGGCGGTGACATCAGGGCCTCAACCGAGACCCTGATGGGTGAGCATGAAGTGCTACTTTTCGCGGAGAATGACCGGTAGATCTGAGTAACCCTTGACGAAGGATGACTGCACCCAGGTGGGTGCCCCAACGGCTTCGATCGCCTTGAAGCGTTTGCCGATTTCTTCCCAGAGAATTTTCAATTGCATTTCCGCCAGACGATTCCCCATGCAGCGATGGATGCCGAAACCAAAGGATAAATGTTGTCGAGGATGGGCGCGATCAATAATGAATTCGTCGGCGCGCTCGATGACCTCACTGTCACGGTTACCTGACACATACCACATCAAGAGTTTTTCACCGGCCTTGATTTGCTTGCCGCCTAAGATAGAGTCCTGCAGAGCAGTCCTGCGCATATAGGCCAGCGGCGTCTGATAGCGAATGATTTCTGGAACCATGCTGGTAATCAAATGGCTATTGTCTCTTAATTTTTGATATTCGCCAGGATTCTGGTTCAGGAACCAAACGCCGCCGGTAATAGAGTTGCGGGTCGTATCATTACCACCAACAATCAGCAAAACCAGATTGCCCAGATATTCCATGGGGTCCATGTTGCGGGTCGATTCACCGTGAGCCAGCATGGAAATCAGATCGCCACGCGGTGGCTCGTTGACCCGCTGATTCCACAGGCCGGTAAAGTACTCCAGGCATTCATACAGCTCAGCTCGGCGCTGATCCTCACTTTCAACGATGATGCCGGTTTCAACGTCGGCGGTAGCTACATCTGACCATCGGGTCAATTTACGTCGATCTTCAAAGGGAAAATCGAACAGCGTCGCGAGCATCTGGGTGGTCAGTTCGATAGAAACCTGGTCGACCCAGTTGAACTCTTCATTGCGGGGCAGGCTGTCGAGAATGTCTACCACTCGGCCACGAATTTCATCTTCCATCAGTGCCAAGTTTCGAGGTGCCACCACAGGGCTGACTTCTCGCCGTTGCTGGTCATGCTTGGGTGGATCCATGGCGATAAACATGGGCAAGGAGAAATCTTCATCTTGGTCGGTCGCAACGATGGAGCCCGACGAGGAGTAGAGGTCGTGGTTGGTGTCAACTTCCATGATGTCTTTATAGCGAGTCACGTTCCAGAAGGATCCGGCTTCGGCGTGATCAGTCTGCAAGTGCACGGGGTCTTCTTTGCGGAGGCGCTCGAAGTAGCCGACGTGATTGTCGTTCTCAAATAAATCTGGCCGGAGCAGATCGAATTCATCCAGTGGCAGATCATAGGGGTTGGATTGTTCGGTGGTATCCCTGGCTTCGCTCATGGTTAACTCCTGCTGAATTAAGTGTATTGCTTGACCAGCATGCTCAACAATGACGGCTGCTGGCGTCTTCACGACCCTGCGATGATGCAGCATGCCGCAGTAGATGCGCGTTAAGAGTAACTAACCTTCACAGAACAGGCAACGTCAGACCAGGCCACGTCTAACCAGGTCCCGCTGGGTCGAGGCCGCCGCGGTTTTGTGGTGCGCAAGGTAAGTATGTTGCGGTAATTGCAATGTCATGTCCCAAAATGTTCATTTTACGCAAGGCTGTAATTGCTCTACAGTAGCGACCTTTATAGGTAATCTCCGAAGTGAGGTTGCCCTTAGGCGCTATTTCAACCCTTGACTGCCCCTTGAATACACAAAAGGATACTTCTGCCATGGCTAACTACTTCAATACTTTGTCGCTGCGTGAACAGCTCGCCCAACTGGGTAAATGTGAGTTTATGGATCCTGCTGCCTTCAGTGATGGGGTAAGTGTCCTGAAGGGCAAAAAACTGGTGGTCATAGGTTGTGGTTCACAGGGACTCAATCAGGGCTTGAATTTGCGTGACAGCGGCCTCGATGTATCTTACACGTTGCGTGAGTCGGCTATTAAAGAGCAACGACAATCCTGGAAGAATGCCACAGACAACGGCTTTACGGTGGGTACTTATGCGGAACTTATTCCGACAGCAGATTTGGTTCTTAATCTGACGCCAGACAAGCAACATACAGCCGTGGTAACAGAGGTCGTGCCTCTGATGAAGCAGAATGCGTGCTTGGCGTATTCGCACGGCTTCAACATTGTCGAAGAAGGCATGCAGATTCGGGATGACATTACGGTGATCATGGTGGCGCCCAAGTGTCCGGGCACGGAAGTACGTGAGGAATACAAACGGGGCTTTGGTGTGCCGACGCTGATCGCGGTGCATGAGATGAACGACCCGCAGGGACAAGGTCTGGCCATAGCGAAGGCCTATGCTGCCGGTACCGGAGGCCATAAGGCCGGTGTCTTAATGTCTTCCTTTATTGCCGAGGTCAAGTCTGACCTGATGGGCGAGCAAACCATTCTGTGTGGCATGCTCCAAACGGGTTCACTGTTGTGCTTTGATAAGATGGTCGCGCAGGGTATAGCACCGGGTTATGCGTCTAAATTGGTACAGTATGGATGGGAGACGGTGACTGAAGCGCTCAAGTATGGTGGCGTCACAAACATGCTGGATCGCTTGTCAAACCCGGCAAAGATCAAGGCTTTTGATCTCGCTGCTGAGCTCAAAGATATCATGCGGCCTTTGTACCACAAACACATGGACGACATCATGAGCGGCGCCTTTTCCTCGGGCATGATGCAAGACTGGGCCAACGATGATGTTAAGTTGCTGGGCTGGCGTAAAGAGACCGGCGAGTCTGCATTCGAGAATGCGACCAATACTGACGAAGCAATCAAAGAGCAGGAATATTTTGATCACGGCATCTTGATGGTCGCGATGGTTAAAGCCGGTGTCGAGCTGGCTTATGAAACCATGACGGCTGCGGGTATCAAGGCTGAGTCGGCTTACTATGAATCTCTGCATGAGACGCCACTGATTGCCAATACCATCGCCCGCAAAAAATTGTTTGAGATGAACAGTACTATTTCCGATACGGCTGAATACGGTTGCTACCTTTACAACCACGCTTGCTTGCCCTTGTTAGCAGATTTTATGTCAGGGATGAATACGGATGTCATCGGTCATGGGTTGAGTCTCCAGGATAACAGTGTTGATAATCAACGCCTCATCGAAGTTAATGCTGCCCTGCGTAGCCATAGCGTTGAGATTATCGGTCAGACCTTGCGCGGCTATATGAGTGCCATGAAAAAAATAGTCTAGTGGGGACGCCAGGTCGCGGCAGTTGATGGATACTATTTGCGTGCAACAGTGCACGGCGAAATTCAATGCTGATTTTTCGCTGGATGCGATTACCTGGAACATAGAGCCGGATCAATGTTGGGTGATTCTTGGCGCTAACGGCTCGGGGAAGTCTGCCTTAGGGGCCTTGTTGGCTGGTGAGGGTGAGATTCAGTCTGGCTCGCTAACGGGTTTGCCCGACCGAGTCAGCATTGTTTCTCTTGAAGCCCAGGCGAAACTCATTCAGGCAGAACGTGATAAGGACGACAGCGATATCACTGATGTCGTGTTTGCTGGCACGCTCGTGCAAGAGATGCTCGAGGAATCCTGTGTCGATCCTGCGCTACTAGCTGAGCTCGTTCGGCGATTCGATTTGACGCCGTTGTTGATGCGGAGTTTTCGGCATTTATCGACCGGTGAAACGCGTAAATTCATGCTGGTCCAGGCGCTAGCCAGTCATCCGGAACTATTAATCCTCGACGAACCCTTCGAAGGTCTGGATGTTCGAGCTGTGGCGATCTTGCGAGAATGCCTGGCGGAGCAGAATGGGTCGACCGCTTTATTGTTGATTTTGAATCGCTTTGATGAGATTCCGGACTTCGTCACTCATATGGCGTTGTTACAACAGGGGGCGCTGGTCCAGCAGATAGCGGCCAATGATCCGCCGGCAGTGGCCCAGTTGGCGCAACTGCTGCATCTGCAGACCAGTGATATTCGAGTACCCGAGATGGAAACTGATGTCAGTGTGGCGGCGCTGAAGCCAGGCCAGCCGTTGGTAAATATTCGCAATGCGCGGATCGCCTATGGCGATAACCTTGTCTTCGAGCACCTTAACTGGCGCATTGAACCTGGTCAGCACTGGCAATTGTCTGGTCCCAATGGCAGTGGCAAAACTTGTTTGCTGAATCTGATCACGGGTGATAACCCGCAGTGCTATAACAATGATATTTTCGTGTTCGGTTATCAGCGTGGCCAGGGTGAAAGTATCTGGGATATCAAGCAGTATATCGGCTATGTATCGTCGGGTTTGCAATGGGATTACCGCGTCAGCGTCAGCGTTCTGAGTGTGATACTCTCCGGTTTTTACGATAGTATCGGTTTATACCAGACTGCATCAGATCGTCAGCAAGAGATTGCGCGTCAGTGGCTCGGATTGTTGGGGATGAGCCAGCGCGCTGGTGCGTCCTTCCAGCAACTCTCTTTTGGTGATCAGCGTTTGCTGTTGATTGCTCGGGCGATGGTTAAGCATCCGCCACTGTTGATCCTCGACGAGCCCTGTCTGGGCCTGGACGATATGAACCGACAACTGGTGCTGGCGCTGATTGAAAAGGTCTGTGCTGAGACGAAGACTACGGTCGTGTATGTGAATCACCATGGGGCTGACCGGATCAAGGGAATTGACCATTACTTGGCTCTCGATCAACGCAGCTGAAGCGGATGGCCGTCGTGACGGCACGCCATTAAACTAATTATTGTTGGGATCAAGATTCATGCCTACTCAAACGCCAGGTTTTCCCCTGGTCTTCGCTAAACGCATCTTGCTGTTCTCGCTGATCGCTGTGGGGATGGGACAGACGGTGTTGTTTGCCATTCTGGCGCCCCTTGGTCGGGAAATCGGGTTGAGTGTGATTCAAATTGGCGCAATCATTTCTGCATCGTCTGTGACTGTCTTTCTGTGCATGCCGATCTGGGGCCGAGCCAGTGATCGGTGGGGACGCAAGCGCATTATTTTGGTGGGTCTGTTTGGCTATAGCTTAGGTACTGTGGTCTTTGCAGCCGTCTTCAAATCAGCAATGATCGGGCTGTTTCCGCCGCTCATGGCATTTATTGCTTTGGTGGTGTCGCGCATGGCCCACGCGTCTGTGATGTCGGCGACCATGCCGGCGGCGAGTGCCTATATGGCAGATATCACCGACATCGCAACCCGAACTAAAGGTATGGGCGCTGTCGGTGCAGCGAATAATTTGGGCGCGATTCTGGGGCCGGCATTAGGCGGTGGACTAGCCATCTTCTCGCTACTGACTCCGCTCTGGTTTTCTGCCGGCATTACGTTGGTGACGGCCGTGATCGTGCTGATTTACTTGCCCGATGTGCCGCGCCAAGTGTTTACCCGTAAGCAGGCGAAGATGAAGCGCACAGATCCCCGCATCATGCCCTTCATGATTGTCGGAGTGTTGATGTTTATGGGCTTTGCGATCGTTCAGCAAACCATGGCGTTTCGGTTTCAGGATGTGCTGTCTTTGACTGCGGTTCAGACGGCCCGAACCTTTGGTTTGGGTATGATGCTCTCGGCTGCCGCATCGCTGTTTTCGCAAGCGATTCTGGTTCAACATTTGGATATTCGACCCTTCAATTTGTTGCGTATCGCCATGCCATTGCTGATTTTGGCTTTTATTATTATGGCGACTGCAGAATCTAGACTGCTGTTGTTAGGGGCCATGACGCTGTTGGGTTTAGGTATGGGCTTGGCTGGGCCAGGCTTTATGGCGGGTGCATCATTGGCAGTGGGCGCCGAAGAGCAGGGTGCTGTTGCCGGTGTCGCGGGCTCCTGTGGTCCCTTAGGTTTTACCATCGGGCCGATTCTGGGCACGATTTTGTATTCCATTCAGCCGGAATATCCCTATATATTTACACTGATGGTGTACTTGCCGTTATTGGTGTTTGTGCTGTGGCATAAGGATAAGATTTGAGAGGCTAAATCTTGTCAGTATAAGGGTTCGCCTCGCGGTGTTTCGCTGCGCGACAAACGGCCGGCAATAGGTTTTCTCCCTCGGCATAATACGTGGTGTATTTGGATTCTCCCGCTTTGCGCTTCGCCCAAAACAGGAATTATGTGCCGAGTTTTGGGTTAGCCTTTCGGGCTTTTGCCCTCGGTAAAAAACCTGTAGTGACTAGCCTTTACCCTTGGTTTTGTTCTTGTGCTTGCCAGCGTTCTTCTCGATAAACTCAAACACCATGCCAGCGATATCTTTGCTGGTCGCCGTCTCGATGCCTTCGAGGCCGGGGGACGAATTCACTTCCATGATCAAGGGGCCGCGATCCGAGCGCAGAATATCCACGCCGCACATATTAAGCCCCATGGTAGCGGCCGCTTTGACGGCCGTACGCCGCTCGGCGGCGCTGAGTTTAACCAGTTGAGCTGTACCACCGCGATGCAGATTGGAGCGAAACTCGCCGGGTGCAGCCCGGCGTTCCATCGCCGCGATGACCTTGTCGCCAACCACGAAGCAGCGGATGTCCGAGCCTTTTGACTCCTTAATAAATTCCTGCACGAGGATGTTGGCGTTTAATCCCATAAAAGCCTCGATGACACTGCTGGCGGCTTTTTTGGTTTCCGCCAGCACTACGCCAATACCCTGTGTGCCTTCCAGCAATTTAATCACCACGGGGGCGCCGCCGACTTCTCTGATCAGCGCGTCAGTGCTGTCAGTGTTGTGGGCATAAGCGGTGATGGGGATGCCAATTTTCTTGCGTGATAACAATTGTAGCGAGCGTAACTTATCGCGTGAGCGGGAAATTGCCACGGACTCATTCACACTATAAACGCCCATCATTTCAAACTGGCGCAGAACGGCTGTGCCATAGGACGTCACCGATGCCCCGATACGAGGAATGACCGCGTCAAAGTCATCGGCGCCGAACTCTTCGTTGCGATAATGTAACGTCGGTTTTTCCGAGGTGATATCCATGAAACATTTCAGATGATCCAAGACGCGCACTTCGTGGCCACGAGCGACTCCTGCTTCGATTAACCGGCGAGTGGAGTAGAGCTTTTTGTTGCGTGACAGTATGGCTATGCGCAATGAGTGCCTCTTTTCAATAGGGGGGGGAAGACTAAAAATTCGATGTCGTCAAATAATTTTGGGGTTTCAGCAGACGCTATTCTATCACGATAATTTAATCGAATAGCGATCCTATCGACTGCCCATCGCTTGGTTTTGGTTGAACCCTGAGGCTGAATTGCTGCGCAGCCTTGGCCACGACCTGGCGTGCCCATGATCTATTTTAAATGAGTGATTGGCGATCGGCCACAAGTGTGTTTTATTCAGGTCTAATTCAAGTAAGGAAGGATAAAGTATGCGGCTGCAAGATAAGGTAATTGTGATAACCGGTGGCGCTGGCGAACTAGGATTAACCATGGCCGAGCGTTTCTTGACTGAAGGGGCTAAGGTTTTTTTAGCAGACCTGGATAGTGCAGCTCTTCGCGCTGCGGCAGACCGTCTTGGTAATGAGCGTATCGCGTTATGCGTGGCTGATGTCGGTGAGGAGGCGGATAACGAGCGCATCATCAAGGAGGCGGAAGCGGCTTTCGGTGGTGTTGATGTGTTTGTCGCTAATGCAGGCATCGAAGGTAAAATGGGCCCGATCTCGACGCAGTTGGCTAAAGATTTTGATCAGGTGATGCGGGTCAATGTGCGCGGTCCATTTCTCGGGATCAAATATGCAATGCCAGCCATAGCCCGCCGGGGTGGTGGCAGTATCATTATTTTGTCGTCAATTGCTGGTGTCACCGGCGGTAATGGTGTTGCACCTTATTCCATCAGCAAGCATGCGGTAATTGGTTTGATGCGCAGTGCCGCAATGGAAGGTGCTGCGGCCGGGGTGCGGGTCAATACCATCAACCCCGCGCCGATGGTAGGCCGCATGATTCGATCTATCGAAGAAGGCCTTAGCCCGGGGCACGCAGATGAAATGCGTGCCAATTACGTTGCCAACTCGATACCGATGGGACGTTATGCGAATTTCGAGGATATGTCGGGATTATTGGTGCTACTCGCCAGTGATGAAAGTAGTTTCCTCACGGGCAGCGTCTATATGGCCGATGGTGGTATGAGTGCACGTTAGTCACAGGCTGCTATTTTCTGGTGATGAAGTAGATGCCCAAGATAAAGCTCACGGCACCACCGACATAGCACATGATAACCTCATCGGTGTCGGAGCCCGTCACCATACTTGAAATCTGTGAGCTCAAGGAGCCTGATAATTGATAGGCCCAGTATTCCAGACCGAGCCCGATGAAAGCCAGAGCGATACCAATCAATTGCAGCGAAGTGGGAGAGCGGCTGGTCATGTAAATTCCTTTTGAGAGACGTGCAAGAAACCCGGTTGGCGCCGTAGCGCGCAACTGGGAATGAGCGAGACCGAGGCTAAATGTCTTTGCGGCTGGATTTTTTCTCTTTCTTGGCTTCGCGTTTTTCTTTCAAGGTTTTATCTGATTTTTTCTTGACCATTTTTTTTGCGTCTTGACCTTTCGACATATCGTGCTCCGTTTTGCAGGTGAACCCAAAACCCATGGCTATTGTATGGCGAATTTCGATGCAAGTAATCAACTCCTGAAAGTAAATTTGCTGATATTCGTCTGAGTGAGATGCTCGCATTGCCATTGCGGATCGTCAGCTCGGGGCGCGGTGGGTTATAGCGTCCAGAACCAGCTGATCTAAGTCGTGTTGTTGCATTGAGTTTGGCCAGCAACTAGATTAATGTTAAGCATTAGTTGGCAAGACGCCGCTGTCGCTTAATTATTAGGAAGTCATCATGAAGAAGCTAGGTATTGTCGTCGTCACCTTACTAGTCGCCGGCTATCTCGGTTGGCAGAACCGCGTCGACATCCTCGTCTGGGTTGCGCCCAAGTTGACGCTCCTGATGAACCCTGTTTTACCCAATGTCCCGACGCAATGGACCCAAGGTCCTGCCGCTGCCGCGCTGCCAGCTAATGACCGACAACCCAATATTATCCTGATCCTGGTGGATGACATGGGGTTTAATGACATTTCGTTATACAACGGTGGCGCTGCCGATGGCAGCCTGCAAACACCAAACATCGATGGTCTGGCCATGCAGGGTGTGACCTTCGATAATGGCTATGCCGCCAACGCTATTTGCGCGCCGTCCCGCGCGTCGTTGCTCACCGGCCGCTATTCCACACGCTTTGGTTTCGAGTTTACGCCGATGCCCAAGGTGGGTCCTCGTATCTTTCAATGGATGGAGGATCTCAATCCATCGGTCTTGCCGGTTGATATCGATATGTTTGCCGCCGCTGAGTTGCCCAGTATGCAGGAGCAGGGCGTTCCATCTGAAGAAATTACCATCGCTGAGACGTTAAAAGAGGCGGGTTACTATACCGCGCATATCGGTAAATGGCATATAGGTGCGGCCAAGGGTATGCGCCCGGAAGACCAAGGTTTTGATGATAGCCTCTACATGAGTGGCGTGCTGTATCTGCCGGAAGATGACGCAAGGGTTGTGAATGCCAAGGTGGAGGATCAGATCGATAAAATGGTTTGGGCTTTTGGTGAATATAGCGCGCAGTTTAATGGTGGGCCAAAGTTTGAACCCAATGGTTACCTGACTGATTATTATACCGACGAAGCCGTTAAGGTGATCGATGCGAATCGTCATCAGCCGTTCTTTTTATATCTGGCCCAGTGGGGGGTTCACAATCCTTTGCAAGCAAAACGCGAAGACTATGCTGCGCTAGCGCATATTCAGGATCCAAAGTTAAGAGTCTATGCCGCGATGATTCGTGCGCTGGACCGCAGCGTTGCGCAAATTACCGAAGCGCTTGAGCGCAATGGCATCGCTGATAATACGTTGATAGTATTTACCAGCGATAACGGCGGCGCCGGTTATATCGGTTTGGCTGATGTGAATAAACCCTATCGTGGCTGGAAGTTGACGCACTTTGAGGGTGGGACGCATGTGCCGTATATGGCCAAGTGGCCCGCAAAGATCGCCGCAGGTACTGAGATGAAAGCACCCATTCATCACTTTGACTTATTTCATACTTTTGCCGCAGCGGCGGGCGCGGTGATTCCCTCAGACCGAAGACTGGATGGCGTGAATTTGTTGCCCTTCATTCGCAAGGAAGTGCAGGGTAACCCCCATGAGACATTGTTTTGGCGTCAAGGTCACCAGCAAACAGTGCTGCACCAGGGGTGGAAAATGATACGCGCTGACCGGCCTGATAAACGCTGGTTATTTAATTTGGCGGCGGATCCCACCGAGCAAAATAATTTGGCGGCAGCGAATCCTCAGCAAGTCGCGGTACTCGAAGGTCTGTTAGCGGCGCATAACGCCGAGCAGATTGAACCACTGTGGCCCAGTGTGCTCGATGGCGCACAGTTGATCGACAAGGATGGCTCAAAGATATACGAAGACGGTGATGAGTATATCTATTGGCCCAACTGATCAGCTATTAATTTTTATGCGAGGCCTACTGATATAAGTCAAGATGACGGTGTCGATTCGCGATTAGATTAAGGTTTTCTCTGTCACCAACTGCGCGGTCAATGGTTTAGGTCGTGCCGCTGGATACTGTTGAGATGGCAGAGTCGGTTGTGACGGGAGACCACACCATGGCTACAAGACAGGTTAACAAGCAGTTTGGAAATCTTATTGGCGCGGCGATCGGTAAGTGGCTGAGCAGCATTAGGCGAATGGCGATTTGGATGTTGCTGAGCTTGCTGGTGAGCTGCACCGGGCAGGGTCAACATGCGCAGACGGGAACGGTGATTGGCGGGCTGCTGGGTGGTGTGCTGGGCTCTCAAGTCGGCGATGGGCGAGGCCGTACGGCAGCGATCATTGCCGGTACGCTGATCGGCACCGCGGTGGGTGGTTCTATCGGTCAATCCATGGATGAAGTTGATCGGCAGAAAGTGGTGATGAGTCTGGAGAATGTCAGAACGGGCGTGCCGACACGCTGGCAGAATCCAGATTCAGGTAACGCCTATGCGGTCGTGCCGACGCGCACCTGGACATCAAACACGGGCCCTTGTCGTGAATACACGATTGATGCCAGGGTGGCTGGCCAAGAAGATACGGTTTACGGCACCGCTTGCCGACAGGCTGACGGTAGTTGGAAAGTCCAGAACTGATGGGTCTGGATGAGTTGACGTCTTGATTGCGTGGCACACCGCGGATAACCATAGTGTTCCAGGCAAGTCGGCACCGGGTTCAGTTGTAGCCGTTGGGTTCAAAGGGCTGCAACTTTGCCAGCCATAACGACAGCAGCGTCTTCAGGTCCTCAGTAGGGTCGTAGCCCGGTTGATCCAGGGGTTCAAGAAGATCGACAATCTCAAATTCAAAGACAGTCTCACCATGTTCAATCCAGTCAGCCTGTAAGCCTTTGATTCGCTCACTTCGGGTTTTAAGGCTCATGCGGTGTCGATTGAACCTCGCTCGAATATCCTTGCTGGCAGCGATGTAGCTTTTGTTGTTCACAGCATTGCGTATCCGGTACACACCCATCGTTTTCGAGGCAAGTTTGTACTCTAGGATGAGTTCTTTTCTGGTCTTCATGTCGGTGGTGCTCCTGGTGCTCCTGGTGCTACTAATAACGAGTTTAGCGCAACTGAATGTGGTATGCGGGGTGTGGCGAGTTATGTTGAAGACGCGAGTTGGTTGCTGAATACTACTTTGGTGGATGTTGCCGCCAGAAACCGCGAGCGATAGTGTGTATTTTTTGAACATGGTGAGGTAATATGCGCAAAATTCGCCTGCCAAAAGATACTTGCCCGCGGCCCGTTGCAGGCAGCTTGTTGGCAAAGGTTATTGCCTGTTTGATTATGTTGGTGCAACGACAACACTCGCAATTTTAAATTTCATTATTTTTTGCTGAAGTCAGTCTAGGTGATCAGATCACGGATCCTTTACGTTTAAGAGTTTGATGTTGATTCAGATGTCTGGTGTTATTTCCAAAAGTGTATGCAAAACGATCATTGTCATTATAGCGTGCTTAGTGTCACTTTCGGCTGCAGCGCAAATTGTTCCCGATGCGGGCTCTGTACAGCGTGAGTTTAATACGCCCCCTCCTGTTCTATCTCCCAAAGTAAAGTCAACCTTAGCCCTCGAGGCGAAAGTCCTGCCAGGTGATCCTGGTGCGCTAATTTATGTTAGCGAGTTTATTGTGGCAGGCGTTAATCTAATATCAGGCGCGGCGGTCACCGAGGCGCTGGCACCCTGGCTTGGTAGGGAATTGTATTTTTCAGAGCTTCAGGTAGCGCTGGAATCGATTAATTTGTTATACGCCGACAAGGGTTGGTTAGCCAGAGCGCAACTCCCGGTGCAAGATATTGTAGATGGCCGTGTTTTTGTCGAGGTCATCGAGGCGCGTCTGGGGCGCCTGGAAATTGAAGCAAATGATCAATTCCCTATCTCTTCCAAGCGGGTCTTCAATACGCTCTTGGCCTATATAGAGGCCAGTAAGACGCTCAACCTTGATCGCCTAAGTCAGGGGTTGAATCTGCTCAATGACTTACCAGGCGTAGAACTGCAAGCCTCGTTAGCTTCGGGTGAGCAACCTGGTGATGTCGACGTTTTACTTTCTAGCGTAGTTGAATCTCGATTAAATAGTTCGGTTTTGGTTGATAATTGGGGCCACTCGTCGACGGGTACTGAGCGTCTAAGCCTGAATGTTAGCGCCAATAATCCGCGCCACATTGGTGATCAAGTCAGTGTAAATTTAATGACCAGCGAAGCGGTCCGTTACGGTCGATTGGGCTATGGCGTCCCTGTCGGCTACGCCGGCATGCGGCTCTTCCTTGGTGCTTCGCAGTTAGACTATAGATTGATAGGTAGTTTCGCCATTTTGGCAAGCCGCGGCGAAGCCGATACCCTAACGGTTCAGCTATCTAAGCCGATAATGAGTTCGAAAGTAGCGATGATCAACCTTGCTCTGGCGTACAGTTCTTCTCGTTATCTCAATGAGGCGAACGCCATCGTCATTTCCGAAAAATCGCTGCAAGTATCGACACTGCTATTGAATGGTTACTGGCTAGGAGTCGGCTTGAATGCTGGGCTCACACAGTGGGCACTAGCGCTAAGCGTCGGCACGCTCGATTTAAGTGCGAATCAAGAAAATCAGCTGGCAGATGCCGCAAGCTTACAAAGCGCAGGTAATTTTGAAAAACTGAATTTGTCGGTATCCCACATCAAATCCTTAAGTCGGGCGAGCACAATGATTGTTTCCCTGGCGGGTCAGTATGCAAATAAAAATCTTGACTCCTCTCAAAAATTCTCGCTTGGTGGACCGCAGGGTATGCGTGCTTACCCGACTTCAGAGGGTGCAGGTGACGATGGGCTGATGCTTAATATTGAAGTTGAAGCCAGAGTGGCGCCGCAAACCAAGCTGAGTATTTTCTTAGATGCGGGAGAAGTACGCTTAAGCAAGACACTGACGGTTTCAAACTTGATGGTGCCAAATAAATATAGCCTGGTAGGTTGGGGATTAAGCGCGAGTCACTGGTTCGGCCAACGTTCGGAACTGAAGCTGACAGTGGGTCGGCGGATTGGCGGCAATCCTGGCGCCAGTGAAATTAGTGGCAATGACAATAATGGCACATTGATAGAAAACCGCATTTGGGCGAGTTGGATAGTGAGTATATGAATCGCCACGTCGCAAATATTAGTGCTGTGACGCTACTGTGTTTGGGTGTGGCGGCCTATACAAACATCTTGGCTGCAGACCCAGTCTCTGACACGACGTTGCCTACGGGAGGCCAGGTGGCTGCGGGGCAGGTTGGCATTTCTCAGTCTGGCAGTCAGATGAGCCTGTTGCAGTCGAGCGATCGAGCCGTGGTTAATTGGCAGAGTTTTGATGTGGGTAGTGACGCAGCGGTTCAGTTTCTGCAGCCCAGCGCCACGGCCAGTATTCTCAATCGCGTCTCTTCGCAATCACCTTCGCAAATACTTGGAAAAATTACTGCTAACGGTCAAGTTTTTATACTCAATGCCAGCGGGGTTATCTTTGGTCGTGACGCGCAGGTAGATGTGGGCAGCATGGTCGCGGGCGCTATGAAAATTACCGACGAAAACTATCTTAATGGTAACCAAGTATTCGCAGATGGCCAGGGCGCTGTTATCAACCAGGGGAGTCTGACCGCAGTTGAAGGCGGCTTAATCGCTCTGTTAGCGCCAGAGGTAATCAATGAAGGCGTAATACGCGCCAAGCTCGGCACTATTGTTTTGGCGGCAGGTGAGGCGATTACATTAACTAATTCTCTGACGGGCGTGACGGTGGTGGTTGAGCAATCGGCCATAGACGCGCTTGTTGATAATCGTCATTTGATTAGTGCGGAAGACGGTACAGTGTTTATCAGTGCCCGCGATGCAGCTGAGTTGCAGGCATCAGTAGTGACCAACAGTGGGGTTATACAGGCGCGCAGCGCACGGCAGGTTGGTGGTCTGATTCGGTTAGAGGCTGGCGTTCTGTTAAATACCGGCGTGCTAGATGCAAGTAGCAGCGCGGATAATGGTGGGTCAATCGAAATCATTGCCGAAAAATTAAGTTTGTCGGGCGCCGAGTTGAAGGTTAATGGTGCGTTGAAAGGCGGCGAAATTCACCTGAGTGCCACCGATATCAGCTTGTTGGACGACACAAGGCTGTCCGCGGTTGGCGACTTAGGCGGTGGTGACATAGCCATCGGTGGTGGTTGGCAGGGTGCGTCAATCAATGACCGCCCGGCGGCGGTCACCGTATTGGTGGGCTCTGAGGTGTTGCTTGATGCTTCTGCCGCTATGAGCGGTGACGGTGGCGATATTGTGTTGTGGTCAGATGTTGGTGATCAGCAGTCGCAGACCAGAGTCTCGGGGGCAATGCGCGCAACCGGGGGCGTGATGTCTGGTCAAGGTGGAAGGATTGAAACCTCTGGTCACTATCTCGACGTCGCAGGCGTTAGGGTCGATACGCAGGCGCAAAACGGTGATGCAGGTCTTTGGTTGCTCGACCCGGCCAATATCGTGATTAGTCAATCAACAACCTTGAATACCGCAGCGGATTCGGCTGGCACTTTTACGCCCACGAGTGGGTCAAACGATTCGGTGATTCAGGTCGACGACATACTCACGGCGCTGGCAAGCAGTAATGTGACAATTACCACGACCAATGAAAACGTCGCAGGTACCGCCGCCGGTAATATAAACATACAAACCGACATTGCTTACACGGGCAGTAAGGATCGGTCGTTGACGCTAATCGCTGATAATGAAATTAATCAGGATGCAGCTACAGCGATTTCTTCTGCTAACGCGACACTCAATCTGGTGTTAGACAACGCGGTCGGCGGTGTTGTGGCCGGTACCATTGGTGCGCCCGGTGGCGATGACGTCAGTATCACCAAACAGGGTGCCGGCATCTTGACCCTAACCGGTACTAATACCTATACCGGTGGCACAACTATCAGTGCCGGTGCGTTGCAGTTGGGTGCGGACAGCACGAATGGCTCGATCATTGGCGATATCGCCAACGCCGGAACGCTCATATTCAATCGCTCAGATGACGTGACGTTTAGTGGTGTGATCAGCGGCGCGGGTAGCTTGGTGCAAGGCGGCAGCGGTGTGCTGACCCTCGATGGCGAAAACCTTTATTCGGGCGGTACCGAGCTGGCAGCGGGGACATTATCCTTGGGCAGTGCCGCTGCGATTGGCGAGTTAGGTGTCATTGGTTTTAGTGGCGGTAGCCTGCAGCATACGGCGCTTAATGTGACTGACTATAGTCCGCGTTTCAGTACGCTGTCGGGTCAACTGCAGTTTGATATTGATACGGGTGATGAAAATGTCAGCTATGGCTCGCCGCTGAATACGGCTGGGTCAACAATCACGAAGCGAGGTTTGGGATCTCTGACACTGTCTGATTCGAGTCGCTACGCCGGCACTGTCGTCGGCAGCACGACTATTGATGCTGGTACCTTGGTGCTGAAAGTCGCTGATATCACCACGCTAACTTCTACTGAAATGATAAGCGGCCTCGGTTCTCTGGCGATTGTCCCCGTGAGTACGAGTTTCTCCGCGGATTTCAGTCTGGGCGATCTTAATCTGGGTGGTAATGATGGCTCGGTCATTAGTAGTCTGACCGTTGGCGCTCCAGGCAATACCGCTAACATCATTCTGAACGACCTGCCCGGTAACTTGGTAGTCACCGATAATCAGAGCTACTATGCTGGAACCGTGACGATTCCCGATGGCGCAAGCCCTGGCATTACTGCCATGACGAACGGGATTCTAACGCTGTCTGCGCAAACCTCGGTCGCAATTTTAGAGCCTATTACAGTCAGTGGTAGTGGCGGTGTTGCCATTAAAACTAGTCAGAACGCTGCGAGCGGTGGCACAGGTACCTATGATCTGGGTGCCAGTGCTACGGGTTTTCTTGGCGGCATTAGTTTTGATAACTCGACAGGTCAAACCTTTACCACTCAAGATGGTACTAATGTCGCCAATCTAAAAAACTATAACCTAGTGGGCTCTTTGGCCGAGCTTAGCAGCGCCTCTCTATCAGGTAACATAGCACTAAAAAACAGTCTTGATGCCGCGTCTTACGTGATTACCAATAGCGATAGCTCGATTTCGAATTATGGCAATGTTTTGGCCGGTCAATTTACCGGTACCTTCACCGGGTTGGGCAACACGATAGTCAATCTGGTATTGCGAAAAACCAGCGATCAGTCAGGTATTTTTCAAACAATTAATAGCGCGAAGTTGCGAGATTTGCGGGTACTTGACTCATCCGTTGTAGGACGAAATCAGACTGGTCTGATTGTTGGTCGAGCCTTCGGTACTGTGTCACTATCAGGGTTGATTGTGGAGGCCTCGTCGATCTCTGGAGATAGCAATCCTCACTATATAGGGTCTTTGGTAGGTTATTCGGACTCTGCTGGTACGCTAAAAAATAGCTGGGTCATTAATAGCTCTGTCTCAGGTTTCCACATGGTTGGTGGTCTGATCGGCCATTCGAGACTTAGCGCCGATAATGTTCACAACCTCAATACTAGCGTCTCCGCCACCCAGAATTATCTAGGTGGCTTATATGGATATACCAACGGTACAACAACAATCAATAACTCCAGCTCTTCTGGTGCGATAAGTGGCATCAACTACGTCGGTGGACTGGTGGGTGGACACGACGGCGCTGTGTCCAATTCCTTCGTCACCGGCAGTGTGTCTGCGACGGGGGTCTATATCGGTGGTTTGATGGGACAGCACCGCGCTGGCAATCTGACTGACGTTT
>JABBAY010000143.1 GCA_018607725.1 K189A clade bacterium | reverse complement strand
CACATCAAAGGGCTTGTCGTCCTGATTGAGCTTGTACACCGCCAGTAAAACCCCGCCAAGCTGAGTCGCAATGGCCAATCGAACCGCTTCACGAGCCGCATGAATCGCATCCACGTCAGCGACTACCACGAGCTCTGCCAGGTAGGTTTCAGAAGGCAATACCAGCATCTCGGCGATCACTGCCTTGTCAAACGCCAGATCAAGGTGCCGCGCAACGGCCTGATCAAGATTACTTTCGAAAGCCTTAATCAAACGCGAGTCGACCTGTGCTGATTGCCCGGCTTGAAGCTGCCCAACCACTTCCTGAATAACATCTACGGCCAGGCGCTGAGAGGCTTCCCAACGATTGAAACCATCGGCGTCGTGACTCATCAGAAACATCAACTCGTCTCGAGAGTAGTCAAACTGCAGCTTCACTGGCGCAGAGAATCCCCGCAGCAAGCTCGGCACTGGTTTTTCACTGACGTTGGTGAACACAAAACTTTGCTGCACCTCAGTCAAATTCAGCACCACGGTTTGCTGCCGCCCCTCATTTTGCACGTTTGCAACTTGTGAGCTTTGGCCCGCTGCAGCCGCCGCTAGCGTTAACGGCATATCGACGCCTGCGCTATCCAACAGGCCCACAGCCAGGGGCATATGGAAAGGTAATTTTGTCTTCTGTCCAGGCGTTGGCAGACAGCTTTGAGTCACATTCAGGGTGTAGGTCTGCTGGTCGGGATCAAACTGGCTCTTAATCTTTAGTACAGGTGTGCCTGCTTGAGAATACCAGCGCCGAAACTGCGTCAGATCAACCTGGCTGGCATCTTCCATGGCCTTCACAAACTCTTCCGTGGTCACGGCCTGACCATCATGTCGATCAAAATACAGGTCAGTGCCGCGGCGAAACTGTTCAGACCCCAACAGGGTTCGAATCATGCCCACCACCTCGGCACCTTTCTCGTACACGGTGGCTGTATAAAAATTATTAATTTCGATATAGGCGTCTGGCCGAATCGAGTGCGCCATGGGGCCCGCATCTTCCGGAAACTGGGCGCCACGAAGGCCGGCCACATCGTTGATTCGACAGACCGTCGGCGAACCCATGGCGGCGGAAAATTCATGGTCACGCAATACGGTAAAGCCTTCTTTCAGACTCAACTGAAACCAATCACGACAGGTGACCCGGTTACCCGACCAGTTATGGAAGTACTCGTGACCCACCACGGCTTCTACGCGCTGATAGCCCAGGTCAGTGGTGGTGTCTGGGCGCGCCAGTACACAGGAAGTATTGAAGATGTTCAGGCCCTTGTTTTCCATGGCACCCATGTTGAAGCTCTCGACGGCGACGATCATGAAGATGTCCAGGTCGTATTCACGGCCATAGGCTTGCTCGTCCCACTGCATGGAATTCTTCAAGGCCGACATCGCGTAATCCACCTTGTCGATGTTGTGCGACTCCGTAAAGATCTGCAATTTTACTTCCCGGCCGCTCATGGTCACGAAGGTATCGTCCACGTGTTGCAGGTCACCGGCCACCAGCGCGAACAGATAGGCGGGTTTCATGAAGGGGTCTTCCCAGGTAACCCAATGGCGCTCGCCATCTTCGCCGCGCGCTATGTCGTTACCGTTAGACAATAGAATCGGGTAACGCTTTTTCTCGGCATTAATCGTGGTGCGATACTTTGACATGACGTCAGGTCGATCAAGGTACCAGGTGATATTGCGAAAGCCCTCGGCCTCACACTGGGTGCAGAACATATCGCCCGACTTATACAGTCCCTCTAGGGCCGTATTGTCCTGAGGTTTAATTTCCACCTGGGTGCGCAAGGTGAAGGTGTCGGGCACACTATACAACGTCAGACAATCCGTCTCACGACCATACTCATTGGAGCCTAATTCCTGGCCATCAATGGCGATGGATTTATTCACCAGCTCAGCGGCGCCGTTCAGCACTAGGTCGCTGACTCCAGCAATGGCGTCAGGATTCTTGCGCACGCTTAATGTCGTGGTCACTAGGGTCACGTCTTCATTGATCTCAACGTGCAGCTCTGTTGAGTCGATCAAATAGGGTGGGACCTGATAGTTTTTGAGTTCGATGGCTTTAGGTTGGCCTTCTTGCATGCAGAGATACCCGGCTAGGTGGTCATTTGATAGACCGGTATCTTAACACCTGCAGGCAATGATAACAGCGACTATGGACGGCTATCGGGGTACTAAGCGCTGACCTCGATGTCATAGGCGGTGTATTTGCGCAGATTGATCACGCCCGTATCAAATATCAGATATTGGCCCTTGATCCCTTGCAGCACGCCACTGACCTCGGGGGTCTTTTCCAGGTTCATGGATTTGACCTTCTCCGGGTATTGTTGCACCGGATAGTGAATCGCCAGGGGCTCAACATCAAGAATCGGCATCACGGCATTCAGGCCATGAGTGGCCTGCAGCGCCTCTATTTCCGTCTGTACCAGCGGATACAGCTCATCGCGCAAAGCCACCAGATCCAGCGGCTCGCCGCTACCCTTGAGCATACGTTGCCAGTGGGTTTTATCACTGACGTGAGCCTTGTACAGTACCTCAACAAAGCCTGACAACTGACGGCTGGCAACGCGCATAATGGGGAGCGCCTGAACTGCGCCCTGGTCAAGCCAGCGGGTTGGCAACTGGCTCGGCCGCGTAATGCCCACCTTGATACCACTGGAGTTCGCCAAGTAAACAATATGCGACTGCATGCAGAACTCTTCGCCCCAGGCCGGTTCACGGCAAGTACCTTTATCGTAGTGGCAGCGTTCCGGGCTCATCACGCACAGATCACATTGCGCCAGGCGCTGCGAACAGGGGTAGCAATAACCCTGACTGAAAGACTTTTTACTGGCTCGCCCACAGTGCTGGCATTTGATCTCACCATGCCATTTCAGGGTTAACCGCTGACCGATATAGGGGTTAAGGGGAAAATCGTCTTGGTCGACGAAATTCAATCCATAGCCCACTGGATCGGTGTGTGTCACTGTCATTTTTCGTAGGAATCCGCGCATGGGCGGAGTGTACGGGTTGGCGCCTTAGAAGGCAAAAACCTTGAGGCCTGCCGCACCGAAACATCAGCCTCACCGAAACGTCTGTCTCACCGAAACCATCAGCCTCACCAAAACATCAGCGCGACTGGCCAGCGTCCCGCAGCTTGACACCGGCCACAACCAGCAGCCCGAAGCCACCGCCCGCCAGCAGACCACCCAGGTGCGCCCAGTTGGCGAGGTTACCCAGACCCAACAGATCAAACAGGCCGCTGAAGCCGAACACCAAAAAGCCGAGCATAAAAATATAGATACTATTGGCCAACCCCATATCCCGCGACGGCAACAGGCGACTCCACACCAGGCTGTAAGCCAACAGGCCAAACACCACGCCCGACATACCGCCAAAAAAGCCCGGCCCCGTCATCGCATATTGCAGTAAATTCGAACCCAGGGAACTCACCAGCACCAGCAGCAACAGCAACAGACCATTGTTAACCTGTTCGATGCGGCGGCCGATTTCCCAAAACCACAGCATATTGAATACCAGGTGCAGAATACCGAAGTGCAGGAACATGGGCGTCAGCAACCGCCAGTATTCGCCACTGGCCAGGGTCATGGGCAAATCCACAAAATAGACTTTGTTGCCCACCACAGAGAACTGCAGGAGACTCAAGGCCTCGAACCAGCCATCCACATCGCCGTCGTCAATGCCCAAGGTGACGGGAAATAGTAGCGCCGTCAGCACTATCAGGCCAAATGTGACGGGTACCCGCCACACGGCATTCAGCAAATTCTGTAACAGATTGGAACGCCGACGGGCCACAGGCCCCGCCTGCAGCGACAACTCGCCTTGGGAGAAGGCGGCATAATAAGCTCGAACCCGCTCCGCGTCAGCGTCGTCAGCGACCCACAATTCCTGCAGATCACCGGCTTCGTTGATTCGGTGCCAAATACTCTGCTGGTACAGAAAGCTGGAAAACAGCGCCAGATCCACCTCCCTGGCGATTTGCAGGGCAAGGATCACGCAACCACCCAGGGGCTAGGGCATAAGCATTTGAACGCGGAGACAATGGACAATGGTTTTCCTTGGCGGGCGCAAGTTGTAAACTGTTGACCATATTACCATTCGCCTGAGTTACGGGAACTTAAAAAAGCATGGAAAACGCTGATTATCAGGTCTTGTCCCAATTAAGTCAGTGGATTGCCGCCGGCGAGACCTGCTGGCTCTGCACTGTGGTCAAAACCTGGGGCTCTTCACCCCGACCCGTCGGCTCTTTACTGTGCTGTAACAGCACCGGTGAAATGGCCGGCTCCTTGTCTGGCGGTTGCGTCGAAGACGACCTGCTGGAAAAACTCCGCCAGGGCGCCTTGGCGCGTGATAAGCCTGCCATGCTGGTGTATGGCGCCACCGATGAAGACCAAGTGCGATTTAATCTGCCCTGTGGTGGCCAGTTACATATCATCATTGAACCCTTTATCAACCAGCAACATCTGGAGAAACTGCAGCTCATCGTCAGCCGGCTGGCAGATCGTGAATGCACCGAACGCCTGGTGGACATCAGTACTGGCGATATGCTGGTGACCGAGCAACCCCGCTTTAAACACCTGACATTTGACGGCGATTGCAGTCAAACCGACGTGCCCGAGGGCA
>JABBAY010000059.1 GCA_018607725.1 K189A clade bacterium | reverse complement strand
CTGGCTACGAACCTACTTCTTCCCCCGCCGCGGCGAGTAGGAAGGTCGGGCCGCGAAGGTCGGGCCGCGCAGGTCGGGCCGCGCAGGTCGGGCCGCGCAGGTCAAGCCAATCGTAAACTCAACAAACCACTGACTACTGCCGCCAGAGCCTGACTTCGGAGGTGAGTACGTCGCTATGAGACCGGAACGGATTGATATCAATACCCCCACGACGGGTGAACCGCGCTTGGACGGTCAATTGCTCCGGCTTACAACGACTCATAATATCGGTAAAGATTCGCTCACCAATTTGTTCCGCAAACTCCGGGTGTTCCCGGAATGACACTAAATAGCTCAACAGTCCCGGGTGACTGATATTACGCCCATGGTACTGAATCACGACGCTGGCATAATCTGGCTGGCCAGTCAGCGGGCAGAGTGACTTGAACAAATGGGTGTAAAGCGATTCTCGAACAATCGTATCGCTGACAAGTTTCAGGTGATCAGGATTCCAGGTGTACTCATTCATTTCAACATCAAGGTTATCCAGGGACTGCCCCACGAGGGCACCAATGCCATGTTGTTGAACCTGATCTGGCGAGAACAAGGTCACACTCACGGGACCTCTGGCTGCCAGGGTCAAGTCAGACTCCAGCGTATTGATGACCTCGGCCCGCCGGCTAAAATGGGTGCCCGAGTAGGAGCCCAGGTAGAGCTTAAGCGACTTTGACTCAATAATATTAATCGACTTGGCTGGCACCTGAAGCTGAGCCACGGCCACTTCCGGACGACCGCGACTATTCAGCCAGCTGAATTCATAGGCATTCCAGACATCCACACCTCGAAACGGCAATGCATCAGGCGCAATCCCAAGCAGCTGCCGTTGCTGTTGACGGGGAATCGATTCCAATAGCGATGGTCGATAGGTTGTAATGTACTCTACGCTTTTGTTGTAGTGTCCCCCGGCTTGCTCTGGGACTACCATGTCATCGGCCATTAGCTTGATGCTCACACTTCATTCGATAGGGTATGTTCACGCTTCCGGCAGGACTTTGCAATGTTTCCAGACTCGCGGCATGGAATACCGGGTCACCGGTCGATTTTCAAAACTTTTGCAGACTGCATCCCTGAGCATCCTTAAAACTGGTATGCTGGCGTTTTTTTAGAAGGTCAGTAACGTGCTTCGATTTATCACCAGCATCATCCTCGGCGGAATTTTGCTGCCGACACTTGCCCAAGCCAATATCCTCGAGGAAGTGGTCGTGACCGCCAATCGTGCGGACCAGACCATTGCCGAGGTGAGCTCGAACATCAGCGTTATTACAGCCGATGATCTCACGCGCATTAATCCAACGCACATCAACGAGGCCATGCAACGGGTCGCAGGCGCGTGGATCAGCCGGGGCAACGGCCAAGAACATCTCACCGCCCTGCGCTCCCCCGTATTAACAGGCGCAGGCGCCTGTGGAGCTTTTCTGATGGCCCAGGATGGCATTCCTTTACGCGCCAGCGGCTTCTGTAACGTTAATCAGCTGTTTGATGCCCACTCGGAGCATGCCGGCGGCATAGAGGTGATCAAGGGGCCTGCTAGCGTAGTCTATGGTGCCAACGCTATGCACGGCATGATCAACATTCGCACGCCAGCCATCGACGGCGGTTCTGGCGTAGGCCTTGAAGCCGGCCCGCACGACTACTACAGGACCTCGATTACCCTGGGCCAACCTACCTGGAGGTTGGACTTCAACGGTACCACCGACGGCGGCTACAAAGACGCATCTGGCTTCGACCAACAAAAACTGTCTGCCAAGGCGCTCGGTCAATGGCTTGGTTTCAGTGCCACCACAGGGTTATCTGTCACCAACCTGAATCAAGAAACATCAGGCTTTATTCAAGGACCGCAGGCGTACAAAGACAAAAGCCTGGCGAAACAGAACCCTAATCCCGAGGCTTTCCGCGACAGCCGTAGCGCACGAGTCTACAGCCGTCTGGAGCGACCCCTAAAAGCCGGCAAACTGGTCCTGACGCCTTATGCTCGCGATACGAAGATGACATTTATCCAACACTTTTTGCCGGGCCAGGCATTGGAAGAAAATGCCCATACCAGCATTGGAATCCAGAGTGCGTGGTACAAGGATCGCTGGACAGTGGGCGCCGATTTCGAGGTCACAGAGGGCGAACTGCGAGAATATCAGCCCGACCCCACCACGGGCAGTGACTTCCTGGTAGCGACGATTCCTGCTGGCGAGCATTACAATTACCAAGTCGATGCCAATACTCAGGCCCTCTTCGCCCGCTATCAATGGCCCCTGACTGACGCCACCAAGCTCACCGCTGGTGCCCGCTGGGAACGCGTCCAATATGATTACGATAACCTGATGCTCACCGGTCGAACTCGAGATGACGGCACCGCGTGCGCGCGCGGTGGTTGTCGTTTCAACCGCCCTGCCGACCGCCAGGATACTTTCAGTAATCTTTCACCACAGCTCGGACTGACACACCTCATCACTGCCGAACAGCAATTCTACGCCAACCTTTCCCGAGGCTTTCGAGCGCCACAAACGAGCGAACTGTATCGACTCCAAAATAGTCAGGAAGTGACCGATATCGATGTGGTACAGCTCGACAGCCTGGAGCTGGGTATTCGCGGTGGCGGGGCTGACTGGTCATATGATGCCAACTTGTATGCCATGAAAAAGTCAAACTTCATTTTCCGCGACAGTGATCGCTTCAATGTTGACAACGCCAAGACTCGCCACCGCGGACTGGAACTGACCTTATCGAAAAATCTGAACGAGCAACTGACAGCCAATATATTCTGGAGCTATGCGCGCCACCAGTACGCGAATGAACCTGAACCGTTGGAGCGACAGATCAACGGCAACGATATTGATACAGCACCACGACAGATGGGTTCCGCGAATGTGCAATGGCAGTTTAGTGAAGCTTATAGCGCCGAGCTCGAATGGGTCCATATGGGCAAGTATTACGAAGACCCTGAAAACCAACATGCATACCCCGGCCATGACTTGCTGAACTTAAGACTGTCACTGGCTATCAACGACGACTGGCAAGCCTTTATCAGAATCATCAACCTGACAGATACCCGCTATGCCGAGCGCGCAGATTTCGCCTTTGGCAATGACCGTTATTTTGTCGGCGAACCCGCTTCGCTGTACGCGGGTTTTAGGGCAACCTTCTAGCCCGAGGCTCTGACGCCGAGCGGACTCCACGTCCCTCGGCGACTGCCGTTCTCGAACCTTGATTCGATTTCTCGAAGGCTTCTGTCGATCAAGCCTTAACAGCCGGCACCTTGTCGTTATTGCCTTTCATTTACCGGGACCTGGGGCTATATTCCTCTCATTAACTCGACAGCCAGTACTTGGCCACGAAGATAAATCTGGCAAATGAAGTAACAGCGATTATTATTACCAACGAGTTGTTCGTCGTCGATGACTATAGCGTGCCTGTGAGCGATGTCGTTCGGGCAAGCACCATTACTGGAGAGACACTCGTCATCGACTGGCAGTCCATCAAGCTGCGCACCTTCAATAATCTGTTGATTCAAATTCCTAACGAAACGCCGATAAATTTTGAGCCAAAAAAATCAGCAAGTGCCCGAGTAGACAAGATGCCCATCAATAAGACAATTCTGGGTTGGCGAGAATGGCTCGCTCTGCCAGACCTGAATATCGATAAAATTATCGCTAAGGTGGATACCGGTGCTAAAACCTGTGCCTTACACGCTTTTTACATTGAAGAATTCGAAAGAGATAACCGCGCATGGGTAAGGTTCGGCCTGCACCCGAATCGTGATAGTCGCCTTCAGCACGTCGACTGCGAAGCACTGATCAAAGATCGTCGAGATGTTACCGATTCCGGTGGTCACAGCGAAAATCGTTATGTCATCGATACCACTTTCGCACTGGCAGGTAAGCAGATTCTCGCAGAGGTGACACTCACCAATCGCGACAATATGCGCTATCGACTATTACTGGGTCGCAACGCACTGCGCAAACGTTTTCTGGTTGACCCAGGCAGATCTTATCTGCTGGGCAAAGAGCCACAACCGGCCCTGACAAGTAACATTTTAATGTAGCCCTGCAACAAAGCAAAAATCTTGTGTCATTTCCGCCGAATTGCCCTTGACGAAAGGCACGAACCTCCCTAGAATTCGCGACTTCAAGTTTGCTGAGTGTCCCCATCGTCTAGAGGCCTAGGACACCTGGTTTTCATCCAGGCAACAGGGGTTCGACTCCCCTTGGGGACGCCATCAGCATTGATTGAGAGATTGGCCTTCGGGATCAATATCGACATCAAGTTCGGAAATGCTGGTACCGGGTTTAAATCCGGCTTTAACGTCTCAATCAGACGCTACTGTAAACTTGAAAGTGTTGTAGAATGTTGCAACGAAAATTGGCAGTTAGTTGTTTAGCGGGTGTAGCTCAGTTGGTAGAGCGCGACCTTGCCAAGGTCGAGGTCACGAGTTCGAGCCTCGTTACCCGCTCCAACAAGTTGGAAGGTTTCTAACCCTCTGCTGATACGCTTAGATTCAGCGGCCACTGTCGAATCTGACAACCAAGCGCTGACCTCTGCACCAAAGCCTCCAGACTCAAACCTCTAGTTCGGACTCAAACCTCTAGTTCGGACTCAAACCTCTAGTTCGGACTCAAACCTC
>JABBAY010000205.1 GCA_018607725.1 K189A clade bacterium | reverse complement strand
CGCGGTCTGACCAACGTTTAACTTTCGGGACCATTAAGAAAGACACCAACACTACACTGAGCGCGGATATCGCCACTAGCCAGGAAGCCGACAGGCCGAGGGTAAACCCCAGACCACCCATGGCAATGCTGAAGCCACCACCCAGGTCAGTTGCCGCGGTACTGGCGGTGGTTTGTGCTAGTCCCATATCTCTGTCGGCAGCCAGAAACGACTCCACCTCGTCTTCACCTTTGGCCGAGCGCATCACCCGCAGGCCGATGATAAGCAAGATAACGAAATAGGCACCAATGGCGATTAGATCAAGGTAATTCAACACAGACATCTCATGACAACGAATACCCGTTAACCTTAACCTGCACAAGGTGAACTCACCAGTCTTAGCTCGCTGGCATACGCCTGTGTGAAAGATCCGCATGAGCCAGTCCTGCATCAATCTAACCCTGCATCTGCAGGACTAGCGAGGATCATGGGGCTGTGGCGAGACTACAGCAGCGTGATATCCCTGGCGAGTCTAAGCCGACTCAGTCTCGGGTTGGGGTTCTTATTCACCGAAGAAAAATCTATTATGCAGCCCTATCCTTGAATATGAGCATTACCCTATGGAACAGCCGGCAATCTGGCCTTTTGTACCCGGTTCGGAACCGGTCTACGTGGCTCGAGCAGAAGGTGCCTATCTGTACCTGACGGATGGCCGAAAAATTCTCGATGCTGCCGGTGGCTGCATTGTGTCGAATATTGGTCATGGGGTTGTTGAAGTCGCCGACGCGGTCAGAGACGCACTGGTCAACTGCACCTTTATCATGCCACCTTGGCTAACCCCAGAACGCGAAGCACTAGTCAATGAGTTACGCGCGCATTGGCTGCCCCCACACCTAACGAGGATTCATCTGGCGTCTGGCGGCTCTGAAGCGAATGAAGCCGCGATTAAAATGGCGATTCAGTACCACGCTGGTCTCGGCGCACCGCAGCGAACCGTGATTCTGACCCGTAGCATTTCCTATCACGGCACGACCATCACCACCGCCGCGGCTTCCGGCCACCCCGAGCGCAAGAAGGGACTCGAGGGCATACTGGCGACCTATCCACAGATACAAACGCCCTACCCCCTGCGTTGCCCCGTCGGGACTGATGACGCGCTGGCCACGCAGTACTACCTGGACGACCTTGAGCAAACTATCGCAACCATCGGTGCTGACAATATCGCAGCCTTGATCGCCGAACCGCTCAACGGCTCAAGCGGCGGCGCCATCGCACCTCCAGCGGGTTACTGGGACGGCGTGCAATTGATTTTGAAGCAGCATGGTATTCTGCTGATCATGGATGAGGTGATGACTGGTTTTGGTCGTACCGGCCGGAGGTTCGGCTCAGACCACTATGGTATCAAGCCCGACTTGTTAGTGGCGGGAAAGGGTCTGGCTGGCGGCTACGCGCCCATTGCTGGCGTATTTGGTACCGACGCGGTGGCTGAGGCGATTGCTGCCGGTGGCTTTAACGTCATGTTTCATACCTTTGGCGCTATGCCCCAAGCCTGTGCGGCGGCCACCCGTGTCTTGCAGATCCTGCGCCGCGACGACCTGATTGAGCGCGCTAGAAACACGGGCAATCAATTGAAGGCCGCCTTGATCGAACGGTTGTCTCAGCACCCGCGGGTCGCGGAGATTCGCGGCACGGGTTTGTTGATCGCCGTTGAAGTGGTGGCCGATCGCGAGACGCTGACGCCCTTCGATCAGTCGCTGCGGGTCACTGACCAGATCATCGGCCACGGCATGAGCCAGGGTGTGTTCTTCTATCCCGGTGGTACAGGCGAGATCCGAGATATTATCTGCATGGGACCGGCTTTTATCATCGATGATGACGACATCCAATTGACTGTCGATGCCCTGAGTTATGCACTCGATGCCCTGGTTGATCTGGAAAATTCTGCTACCTAACTCGTTTGGTATGGTGCTTACGTTTTTCTCGGCATCAGCCATTCAGCTCGACGATAGTGAATAGTCGCGAATAGTTGTGAGTCGCGTTGGTGAGTCGCTGCTGTCAGGCAAGCAATTCTGCTTAAGCAGTCAAGCCGCGATAAACCTTCGACAGCTCACCGGGCAAGTCGTTGATATCCTGGATCACCATATATTGCTGGTCAGGGCACATCTCTCGCAGATAATCATGGCCAGAGGGATCCACAGTCAAACAGAATGCCGAGATGCCTTGTTGGCGCGCCTCGGCCAATGCGCGGGTGGTGTCTTTGACGCCATACTCTCGACTGTTACGGTCTTTGCCGTAATCGAAATCCTGGGGGTAGCCGTCACTCAAAATAATCAACGCCTTGATGCGCGACTCGGTTTTAATCAATTGCTGAGTGGCGTGGCGTATCGCCGGCCCCATACGTGTGCTGCGACAAGGTTTGATACCGCCAATTTTATCTTTGACCTTGCGGTTGTAGGCTTCCGTAAAGTCCTTATGCACGAAGTACTCGACCTGTTCGCGGCCATAACCAGAAAAACCACAGATCGAATAATTATCCCCCAGGTCTTGCAGCGCTTCCGCCATCAAAATCGCTGCTTCTTTCTCCAAGTCGATAATGCGCTTGCGCTTGCCTGTTGCATTCGGCGGATTCGCAGCATAATAGTCACGCAGGTAATCCTCACTGTCGGGATTCACATAAACGGGTTCCACTACCTCGGCATCCGGATCTGGCACTGGGTCATCGGTGGAGGCGCTCATATCGAGCAGAAACAGTGCCGAGACGTCTCGAACCTTGCGCTGCTTCTGCACATAAATTCGCTCTTCAGGACTCAAGCCGGCTTTGCGATCGACAATCGCCTCGATGGCTTTCTCCATATCCAGCTCTTCGCCATCCAGCTGGCCTCTGACCTTGGCCAGCATCTCGGGCCGCAGCATATTCAGCTGCCGTCGAACCCGTGCTCCCAGACCCCGCAGTGATTGCAAGGCCTCATCAACAAACTCGGGGTCTTCATCAACTTCACGAATCTCAAATAGCGTACACCAGCGACGCCGATAATCGTTAATGACAAAGTCCCACTCGTCGTAATGAAATTCACGGGCACTTTGCGGCGCCACCCTGCCCGCTAACAATGCCTTGAGCGTTGCCTCGTCTTCCGCCGCCGTCTCTTTTTTGGTCTGCTCACTGATTTCGTCAGGCAGACGATCCATTTCTTTGAGCAACATACCGGCGCCTTCCAGCTCCGCTTGCTTCATCTTATCGACGTCAACATCACCCGGATTGAGCATCATGCTCATACCCATCTTCTCGGCATCGTCGTCAACCAGGTCCAGGTCATCGTCGGCAAGCAAGCCAAGCTGCAGATTGACACTGATAGTATCCGGCTCTATCACACCCCGAAAACTCACCTGCTGAGGCACTTCCAGCCAACAACTTGGCTCGTCTGCAGCGGGACTCAGACGGACGATCAACGCGTAGCAATCTCGCACTGCCGCCATCGTGTCCCACACCGACGCACTTGGAACCTGCAGGGTTTGGACCAATCGTCTAATCTCTGGCGCATCAGCAGTCAGCGACTGAGACTCATCATCGGCGTCAAGGCCTGCACGAACAATTGTCTCTAGGCATCGACCCGTGTCGGTGGCGGTGATGACAGTTTCCCGCCGCGCGAGGGCATCACCTTTCAGCCAGATGAAATCACCGCCACTGCCTCGATAGGTGTTGGTGACTTGCCAGTCGACTCGCGCGTCTTCAAGCAGCTGAAATAACAGCGACGCCAGGCTTGGATTGTTAAAGCGCCGAAAATAGGCAGTAAACGCCAGGGGATTATTTTCAAATCGAAAATCAAATGTACCGAACTCATAAAAACCCAACTGATGCAGCAGTGCAACTTTGTAAAAACGAAAGTTTTGATCACGGCTCGCATAGTCACAGGCGAGTTCCGGCAAGACAATCACTGTGCCATCGGTGCCCGCCAGGATCTGCCCCTGCGCGTCAGGATCGCTACGACCCACTAGCCGCAGGCGCGCGCCGACGAAGGCTTCGGTATAGAACTGCAACAAGCGCAGACAATCCTTGAGTTCCACCTGACCGCGCAACGCCGCCAAATGCTCTACTGAACTGGATGATTCAAGACCTAGATAGGCCATTGCTGCAGGATGCTGGCGAGCACCAAAGTCGAAAACTCCACTGAGCCAGGCATCCAGAATGCGCCAATCATTCATTGGTAGGTTAGGTACTGAGGCCACCAGGGTCTCTGCCAGGCGCACATCATCTAGACGCTCCAGCAACAGCAGAAGGTGCTCCCGCTCTTTGTTCGCCATCAATGGCAAGCTAGACATCAAACCATTGAGCCAGGTTGTGACGGGATAGTCACCGCCAGCATACTTCAACACCAGCAATGTCACTCGCGGCAGTTGATCTTTGGGCAGGATATTCGCTAGCTGCTCGTGAATGCGCAAATAATCAAAAGCGGCAGCTGACGACAAGACCTGCAACTGACCGATCGTGTGCCAGGATACCCTGGGGGCCGACTGAGTTAAGGCGATAAGCTGGAGAATATCGGCGCGCTCCTGAGTCACGACCGTCTCGGTAATATCGAGCCAGTGCGCCAGGTCTGTCTTGGTCTCTTGTAAGGCCACGGCGAAGGCCGTTTTGAAATAATCGGCAACCAGGTTGGCTGCGTGGGTATATTTAAGGGTCAGGA
>JABBAY010000058.1 GCA_018607725.1 K189A clade bacterium | reverse complement strand
GTGGTCGTTGGGCGCAGTCGTTGGACGCAGCCGTTTTGTCGCATTCGATCAGCCGATTGTCGAGGCCTTGGTTTTCATAAAAATACCCAGTAGATGGCCGGCAATGACGAAGGTGGTGAAGTGATAAATGCTTAACCAGATTTGCCAGTTAATGGGTGCTGACCACCAGACGATGTTGCTGCCATCAATCAACAGCACGGCAGCAGCACCGGCGACCAGTGAGGTTCTGGCGAAATCTCGAAACTCAGTGGCGCGCGTTATTTTGAACAGGCCGGCCAACAGACTGACGAACAAAAAATTCAAGACCAGGCCTCTGACCATGATGGCAGGGTCGAAGGCAGGCTTGCCGTCGATATCTATATGAACAAAGCCCACTGGGCCCTGTTCAGCGAGCTTGTTGAAGTCAGCCTCGCTGTGTTGTCGCCCGGGAATATAGTAGCTTCCTGAGCGAGGAAAATGCTCCTTAAGCATAGCTTGGGCAGTGACGTCATCGGGGGTTTGCTGTAAGGCTTCGTAAGGCAGGGAATTAACTTGCCAGAACAAAAAACCATAGACAAAAACGACAAAAGTGGTCGTGATCATGCCAACGACGGTTCTATTCATGTGGGTCTCCTGGGGTTAAAAACCAGTATTCGGTGCCTGCGTCGAACCCCTGCAGAGGCCTGAGCACTGCGCTAAGATTGCCGGCATGGGGCTAATTTGGCGCAGCAAGGTGGTGTTTTGCGCGCTAGAATGCGACTTCGCGACTGATGATTTTATCGTAGAAGTCGGTATCTAACCTGGCGTAGCAGGTAGTGCCGGGTTTCAGTACCAGCAAGTCATCATCAACTCGATCGAGGTGATAGGCTTCGGCGCGTAGGTCATTTTTCTGCAGCTTGTGGGTGGTGGTGGTGGGCAGTTCTTTCAGGACGCGAAGAAAGAGTGGCCGTGCATAGCTGGGTAGATTCTTGACGATGTGCTCAGACAGTGACGTCAGATCGATATTGCCAAGATGGATGCCTTCCCTGAATACGATGGCCGCCATGCCGGCGCGGCCATCGGCGCCAGGGATTTCGACGCCATAGACGTTGGAGAATACGACATCTGGGTGGTCGTTGATGATTTCTGCGATCTCATTGGTGGATACGTTTTCACTCTTCCAACGGAAGGTGTCGCCAACCCGATCGACAAATTGATAGTGCTTTTGCCCAAAGGCAAAGCCGACATCCACGGTTTTCATCAGGTCGCCGCTGTTAAAGTACTGGTCGCCCGGCTCAAGTACATCGTTCAGGAGTTTCTTTGCTGAGGCCTCGGCATCGGTATAGCCGTCAAATTTCGATTTATCTGTCACCTGGATTAACAAAAGACCCGTTTCGCCGTTTCCGACCTCAATGCAGTGGCCGTCGTTGTCTCTTAGTATTTCGTCAGCGGCGACATCATATTTAACCAGTTTGACCGGTACGCTGCTGAGACCGACGGTGCAGGTTTTGTTAAACACGTTGGCAAAACCGCCATTGCCTTCGCTCGCTGCGTAGAATTCACCGATGCGCTCGATATTGAAACGTGACTGGAAGGCCTCCCATATATCCGGGCGCAGACCGTTGCCAATAATGGCTCTGATAGGGTTCTGCGCGTCGTTAGACTGTGCGGGCCTACTCATCAAGTAACGAATAAATTCGCCAATATAAACGAAGCAGGTACATTGATAGCGGCGGATATCATCCCAGAAAGCGCTGACCGACAGGCGTCTCTTGATGACCGTTGACGCGCCCACCTGAAAGGTCGCCATGAGGCCTATCATCAGGCCTGTGCCGTGATACAGCGGTAAACAGTTATACATTCGATCCTGACGATTGATTCGCATCACCGACTTGGAAGACAAGTCGGCCGCGAACAACGCGCGTTTATAGGACACAATGGCCGCTTTGGGTAAGCCGGTGGTCCCAGAGGTGAAGACGTAAAACGCCTTGTCGCCCAGTCTGATGCTGGCGGCCTCCACCGGATTGGGTGTGTCATCGGCTGCATCTTTGCAGCTCAGATTCAGGGCCCAGTCTGGTGCCTTCGAGGCGTCGCTATCGCTGACAAACAAATAATCTCTGCCGTCCTGCAGGTCCAGATCACCACGAATCTCTGCCAGTGCGTCGGTCAATTCCTCGCCAAAGATACATTTCTTCGACTGAATCAGGCTGATGCAATGGGTGAGTGGTTTGAGGGTTAAGTTGGTATTGATTAACCCGCCGATCGCACCCAGCTTCGTCACGCCAAGCAGAGCGACGACAAACTCAATCCGATTTTGCATGAAAATGCTGACACAATCACCATGCTCGACACCCTGAGACTTGAGTACTTGTGCGACGCGATTAGCTCTGGAATTCAGTGCCTGCCAGGTAACGACCTCGTTTTCGCACAACAGGGCAATATCCTGGGGATGTGATTGTGCATGTTGTTGAACCAGTAACGCCAGAGAGCCAACTTGGTCGTCTTGCGGATTCGGTTGAGTCAACGTACCGAGTATGACCTTGAGATCACCAAAAAAGTTTGAAATTGCACCCATGTGTCGCGGCTTATTGTGGAGTCATGTAGCGCAAAAATAGCACAAAGACAGACTGTGCCACCAGACATTCGGTGTATCTGATTGGAAATGTTTCGAATTCATTTTATTCTTGATTTTGGCTGTTGCTCGCAGGTATCTCATTGCGGTTCGACTATAGGGCCCGTCATGCCAAGGTTAACCCGGTTTTAGCTTGTGAAAAATTCAGGGTCAGATGTCGAAAGAACGCCTTTGTCAGGTTGTTTGGTCCGAGTTTTTCAGGACCTTTGTGACAAAACTGGAAAAACTTATTCACAATCTGACCCGAGTTGTAAAAATTCGAGCAGTAATCATCATTGTTCTCAACTATTCCAGCTTGCGCACGTAAGTTATTGATATTATATGGCCCATTACAATCTGTTTAAAAAACGTACAATTCCACAGCGACTGATTTTTAGCCCTTAAACCCTTGATGGAAGAAGTTATCACCAGACTTATCCACAGAAATTGTGGAAAACTTTAGTCATTCACAGATACGATCTTCGACGCAATCTAAATCATCTGTTAATTTAATTTTTTAGATGGGATCAGCAGAGATTCCAAGCTGAAGGATCGGTATCAAGAGTCTGTTCGATGTTGGGTCTTGCCAATGGCTTGGCCTGAGTGTTCTGATAGCGTCGGTCGAGGCGAGGTAGGCGGGTTTGTTTGGCGAGAAGTTAGCCCGGCAGCTCAGCCAGTTTGTAAAATATTCACAGTATGATGGTGAAACGGATGTCTATAGAGATTCAAGGGTATTGCGATCCCCGATTTGAAAATGTCAGAGAACTACTCGCTGCCAGTATAGAGTCTGGCGCTGATCTGGGCGCCTCTTTCGCGGCCACAGTTGATGGCGAGATGGTGGTTGATCTCTGGGGCGGACATCAGGACGAGGCGCAACAGAAACTGTGGCAGGAAAACACCATCACCAACGTCTACAGTACTACCAAGACCATGTCTTTTTTGTGTGCGCTGCTACTGGCGGATCGTGGCGAATTGGACTTTGATGCACCCGTCGCCCAGTACTGGCCCGAATTTGCCCAGAATGGTAAAGCGGAAGTCAAAGTCTGGCATGTGATGAATCATGCGGCGGGACTATCGGGTTTGGAGGTCAGGGTCGCTGAGACCCAATTGTACGACTGGGATAAGATCACCGGTTTATTGGCGGCGCAAAAACCTTGGTGGACGCCGGGCTCTGCCACGGGTTACCACGCTATCACCCAGGGTTTTTTAATCGGCGAGATTGTTCGGCGCATCAGCGGTCAGAATCTCGGCGAATTTTTTCAGACCGAGATTGCGCGACCATTGCAGGCGGACTTCTTTATCGGTGTGCCGCTGTCCGAATTCCCGCGTATCAGTGATCTGGTTCCCCCTAACTCGAAAGGTCGACTGGAAGTGGCCGGTGATGCTGACTCCATTCGCGTAAAAACCTTTAGAAGTCCTGCAACCAACGCCCTCGCGTCTAGAACGGCAGACTGGCGCCGAGCGGAAATTCCAGCGGCCAACGGTCATGGTAACGCGCGATCAGTCGCCAAAATTCACGCGATACTGGCCTGTGGTGGTGAGGCCAATGGAATTAGGTTGATGTCGCCGGAGACTGCCGCCAGTGTTATGCAGTCGCGGATCTCAGGCGAAGATCTGGTGTTGAATGTACCAATGAACTTTGGTCTGGGCTTTGGGATTCTCAAACCTCAGGTTTGTTCCTGGGGCGGTTGGGGCGGTTCAGTGGTGATCATCGACCAAGCGGCGCGCAGTAGCATCGCCTATGTGATGAATAAGATGCATCCAGGTCTGATGGGTGACACGCGTTCGGGGACGCTGGCGACAGCCTTTTACCGCAGTCTAAAAGGTTAGTCGGCCATGCCTGAGTTTATTGTTCGTGCCCGTGCCGCCAGCACCGATCCCGCTCATTTCCTGGCGTCCGTGGGTACTGGCGCCCATGTAGAGTACCTGGCGCAGATCATCGTCAGCGCTTTGTTAATATCCAAAGGTCATCGAGAAGACACAACGCTCAGCCTGGTGCTTGAAGATTCATTGGATTTTTCCCGTTGCCTGACGCTGCAAGGTGCGCAGCTAGGTAACCTGGGTGGTACAACGGAAGCCGCGCTGCTCAAGGTAATTGCCGACAGCTTGCAACTTGCCAAGGGGCTCAGCAAAGAAGCCAGTATTACAACGCCCATTGGCGTGTGCGCCACCGCCATCAGCTTCGAACATCTAGTGAAAGCCAAAGTCGAAGATCGACAAGTGTTTTTGCTGGACCCCAAGGGCGATGACATCCGCACGGTGGATATTCCAGTGGATGCGGTATTCCTGTTGACGGATCATATACCCATGCCCAAAAAAAACTTTAAAGCTATGGTGCGGCAAGGTGTCAAAAAGATCTCCCTGGGGCCAGTAATGCTTCACGCGTCCCAATGCATTAGCATTATTCAGAACGAACTTGACCGGCGCTATATGAGCTAACAGTGGTGGCATGGCCGGTGGAACTCTGCTCGCGAGGGTTTGGCGGTTGTTTGCATGCGGCGATTGAGGAATAATCAGGCCCTTTTACCAACGAGAAACGTAATATGTCAGACCAAATTAAATCCATTGCAATATTAGGCGGCACAGGTGATCTGGGTGGTGGGCTCGCCAGGCAGTGGTCCCGAGCTGGATATCAGATCTTGATTGGCTCACGGACCCTCGAGAAGGGTCAATCGGCGGCCGCTGACCTGTTGAAAGAGTTTCCGGATTTGAATGTCAGTGGACATGAAAACCTCGAGGCTGCAACGGCTGCTGACTTAGTGGTGCTGACAGTGCCCTTCTCTCACCAGCTCAGTACCCTGGACACGGTTAAGCCAGCCCTGATCGGCAAGGTTCTGATTGATGTGACTGTGCCCCTGATGCCACCTAAGGTTGGAACAGTGCAGCTGCCTGAAGGCGGCTCGGCAGTTGTTCGGGCTCAAGCACTGCTCGGCGATGAGGTTGATGTCGTCTCAGCCTTCCAGAATGTGGGTGCCATGCATTTGCAAGGTGATCATGGCATCGCCTGTGATGTTTTGGTGACGGGTAACAAGCGCGCGGCTCGTGACACGGTGATCAAGCTGGTAGAAGCTCTCGGACTGCGCGGCTGGCATGCGGGTCCTCTAGCGAATTCTGCGGCTGCAGAGGCGATGACTTCGGTGCTGATTTCTATTAACCGGCATCACAAGATCAATGGAGCCGGGATCGTCATCACCGGCGCACCAGCGGCTGAATAGCCAATGAGACTGAGCTTTATCGGTATTGAAGACGTTCCTATGATCGAGCCTGGGGATGATCTGGCGCAAATTATCAGCGCTGCGGTATTGGCTATGGGGGAGGCGCTGCAGGCAGATGATGTTATCGTGATCGCCCAGAAAGTGATTTCGAAGGCTGAGAATCGCTATCTGGATTTGCGCACGGTAACGCCTTCGGCTGCGGCTCTGGCCTTGGGCTTGGAGGTGGACAAGGATCCGCGTAAGGTACAGGCCATTCTGGATGAGTCCAATGAAGTGGTTCGCAAGCGCCAGGGTGTATTGATCGTTGAGCACAGGTTGGGTTTCGTTCAGGCCAATGCGGGTATCGATCAGTCAAATATCGCCCATGAGGATGATGCCGAAGATTCCTTGTGTCTGTTGTTGCCTGTGGACCCGGATGCCAGCGCGGAGCGGATCAGGGTCTTTATTAAACAGTGTCACGGGGTCGATGTGGGTGTGATTATCAACGACAGTCTCGGTCGCGCTTGGCGCAATGGTTCGCTGGGTTTGGCGATCGGTGTGGCAGGTTTTACGGCTCTGGAAGACTATGTGGGCAAGACCGATATCTATGGGCGTGAGCTGAAGGTCACCCTAGTGGCTGCTGCAGATGAGATGGCGGCCGGCGCCTCGCTGGTGATGGGGCAGACGAGCGAGAAAACCCCGGCAGTACTGGTGCGGGGTTACCAACCGAGGGAACCTGAAGATCAGGCATTACGGGGTGTCAGGCCTCTTATAAGGCCGAAGGCCATGGATCTATTCCGGTAATTGATGATGAGCAGTATCCGACCCAAGTGTCTTGCAATCTCCGGTGGCGTCGGTGGGGCGAAGCTTGCACTGGGTTTTGCACACATACTGCCACCTGAGCAGTTGCTGGTTGTTGCCAACACGGGCGATGATTTTCGCCACCTTGGGCTGCCAATCTGCCCGGACCTGGATACTGTCATGTATACCCTGGCTGACATCAACAACAAAGAGCTTGGCTGGGGTCAGCAAGGCGAGAGCTGGAATTTTATTGCGGCCCTGACCCAGCTTCAGGGTGAGACCTGGTTTGCCCTTGGTGATCGAGACCTGGCAACCCATATCCTGCGGCAGCAACTACTGACGACAGGTGCGAGCCTGTCTGAGGTGACCCGAACACTCTGTCAGCGTCTCGGGATTCAGCATGAACTGGTGCCTATGACAGACAATCCTGTAGCGACCATTGTTCAAACCCGCACAGGTGAGTCGCTGGCGTTCCAGCATTACTTTGTCCGCGATCGCTGCGTCCCGGAAGTCATCGGTTTCGAATTCGAAGGGCTCGCAGCGGCGCTGCCGAGTCCGGGATTCCTCGCCGGACTGCAGGATCCAGACTTGTCTGCGATCGTCATTTGCCCGTCTAATCCCTTTGTGAGCGTCGATCCGGTTCTGGCCCTGCCTGGCACATTGACGGCCATGAGAGCCTCCGAGGCGCCGGTGATTGCTGTCTCGCCTATCGTTGGCGGCGTGGCCATTAAAGGTCCCGCAGCGAAAATGATGGCGGAATTAGGGATGCCACAGTCGGCGCTGGCGGTAGCCAAGCATTACCAGGGTCGAATCGATGGATTTGTGATCGATGATCAGGATGCCGACCTTAAATCTGACATTGAGGCGTTGGGGATACCGACTATCGTCACCAACACAGTCATGTTAACGTTGGCCGACCGGACGTTGCTCGCAACACGCGTTCTCGATTTCGCCCATCAACTGTCGACTACCAAAACGCCATCATGACAACCGCCGTGGTTATACCGATCAAACAGCTGGAAAATGCCAAACAGCGGTTGGGCAGCTGGCTGTCGGCAAGCCAACGTGCTGAGTTTTTTCAGGCGATGGTCGAGGATGTGCTCGAGGCCGTGACGACCTGTGATCGAATTGATGAAGTACTCATCGTCAGCAACGATGCCAGAGTTGCGGAAATTGCTCGAAGCTATGCAGTCAGACTCATTGCAGAGCCGGCTGAACCTGGTCTTATCAATGCAGTGACTTGTGCGGGGCAAATGCTGCGAACCGAAGGCGTCACGACCATGATGTTTTTGCCCGGTGATGTGCCGCTGGTGACGGTTGAAGAGTTGGAGGTCGTGCTAGATGGCTTTGGTCAGCAAGAGCATGCGGAGTTTGGTATCGTGCCCGCGTCGGATCTTGGCGGTTCCAATTGCGTGGTGTGTTCGCCACCTGATTGTATGGCTTTCGGATTCGGCGAAGACAGTTTTCGGCGCCATTTGAGCATCGCCAGAACACGCGGAATAGAACCGCTGGTGGCGAAGCTGCCGGGTATCGGCCTGGATATTGATACGGCGGCTGACGTTGTCGTGCTCGCTGCAGAGTTGCTGCGACAAAATTTGAAAACCCATACGCAGCGATTCATTGAGAGCAGCGGTATTCTCGAAAATCTACCGCCAGAATTGGTAAATATAGGATGAGATTATGATTGATTATCGCGCGTTATTAACCCAGGCCGCCACTGCGCCACTGTCTGATGATGACGTGTTGGCGCTTGCGACCACAGAAGATACCCAGAGCTTGATGCGAGTCGCATCAAGTCTTCGCGATATTGGTCACCAGAATACAGTTTCTTATTCACGCAAAGTTTTCATTCCGCTAACGCACCTTTGTCGAGATGTTTGTCATTATTGTACCTTTGCTCAGGTTCCGAGAAAATTACAAGCGCCGTATTTAACGCCTGAACAGGTGCTAAAAATCGCTCAAGACGGCGCTCGGGCCGGCTGTAAAGAAGCCTTGTTTACGCTGGGAGATAAGCCCGAACTACGCTATAAGGCGGCAAGAGAGGGTCTTAAAGATTTGAAGCAAGATTCAACCTTGTCCTATTTGCGGGATATGGCAGAGATGGTGTTTAAAGAAACGGGCTTGTTTCCGCACCTTAATCCCGGGCTCATGACCCCTGCTGAATTTGCCGAATTGCGTCAGGTGTCTATCTCGATGGGCATTATGTTGGAGAGCGCCTCTGACAGATTGTTAGAAAAAGGTATGCCCCATTATGGTTCTCCAGACAAGGTGCCAGCCTTGCGGCTTGAAACAATTCGTCTGGCAGGCGAGGCTCGAGTACCCTTTACCAGTGGCCTGTTAATTGGCATAGGTGAAACTCGGCGAGAACGTATCGAATCCCTGCTGGTCCTGCGACAGGCAAATATTGCCCACGGTCATATTCAGGAAATTATCATTCAGAATTTTCGGGCCAAGGCGGAAACCTTGATGGCGAACGCGCCAGAGCCTGACCTTAATGAGTTGTTGTGGACCATTGCCCTGGCGCGAATTATTTTCGGTTCGTCAATGAATATTCAAGCGCCGCCTAATTTGAGTCCTGGTGTGCTGGCGCAGATCGTTGGTGCCGGAATCAATGACTGGGGCGGTGTGTCACCCGTCACGCCAGATTTCGTTAATCCTGAAGCCCCTTGGCCCCATTTGGGTCATCTTGCTGATGAGACAGCGCGGGCAGGCAAGGTGCTGATTGAGCGCTTAGCAATCTATCCAGCTTACGCGATGGATCTTGATCATTGGGTTGATCCCCAGTTGCAACCACTGGTGCGTCAAGGTATCGATGGTGAGGGCTTTGCGCGAGTCGAAGACTGGTCCGCGGGTGCGATTGTCGATGCGCCAGCTGGTGATCTGGCACGGGTCTCAAGTCTGGCCAAAATGCCGGCGAGTTCGGATTTGCAGCGCATCATTGATAAGGCGGTTGCCGGCGATGAACTTGAGCAGGCAGAAATTGTGCGTCTGTTTCAGGCCCGTGGCGACGATTTTACTCACGTCTGTCAGGCTGCTGATCAGTTGCGTAAAAAGGTTGCCGGTGATGAGGTGACTTACGTGGTCAATCGCAATATTAACTATACGAATGTCTGTTATTTTAAATGTCAGTTCTGTGCGTTTTCGAAGGGCAAAATGAGCGAGAACCTGCGCGGTCGGCCTTATGACTTGGCCCCGGAAGAGATCATGCGGCGTACCCGTGAGGCCTATGAGCGTGGTGCGACAGAGGTGTGCCTGCAAGGCGGTATTCATCCTGAGTATACTGGTCAGACCTACATTGATATTTGCCACAGTATTAAACAAGTCATTCCTGATATGCATATTCACGCTTTTTCTCCGCTTGAGGTTTGGCAAGGTGCCCACACGTTAGGTTTGAGCCTGGATGAATACCTTGGTCAGCTGAAAGAGGCGGGCCTGGGAACATTGCCCGGCACCGCGGCAGAGATTCTCGATGATGAGGTGCGTGCCACGCTATGTCCCGACAAAATCAACTCAGCACAGTGGCTTGAAGTGATGGAGGCAGCGCATAAGCAGGGCTTCAATACTACCGCAACTATTATGTATGGTCATATCGAAAAATATGAGCATGTTGCCAACCATCTATTAAAGGTGCGAAGGCTGCAGGCGAAAACAGGCGGGTTTACCGAGTTCGTGATCCTGCCATTCATCCATATGGAAGCACCCATGTATCTGAAAGGTGGCGCGCGTAAGGGGCCAACCTTCAGAGAAGCGGTGCTCATCCATGCTATTTCTAGACTGGTATTGAATCCGTTGTTCAGAAATATTCAGGCGTCGTGGACGAAGCTCGGTCCCGAGGGCCTGAAGGCTTGCCTCAATGCTGGCGTCAATGATTTGGGTGGCACCTTGATGAATGAAACGATTACACGTGCAGCAGGAGCCAGCCATGGCCAGGAAACCTCGCCTGAAGAAATGGAGTCGATTATTTCGAGCATGGGCCGACAGCCCCGTCAACGTGCGACAAATTATGACGAAATCACTCCGCTTCAACACCAGCGGGCGTTTGGCGCCAATGTGCTGTTAGAGCCGAGCTACACGTCGGCCAAAAAGTATGAACGCACCGGTGGCAAGAAAACACTGTATCGGCCGGGGCTCGAGAAGGACGAAGTCGGCGCCATAAAAATAATAGACGACGGTGATAACATCACCAGTGCGGATATTATTTAGATGGTGCGAAGGCTGGGGTTAAGATGTTGAGCTGAGCAGCAATGACGACGTCAGGTTTGACGATTTAAAAAACAATCAATTAAGAACAGGAACGAGATTATGGCCGTACCACAACGCATAGCATTGACGTTACCAGATCCCAGGGGTGTGGCGCAGACGATTGAATTAGCCAAGTGGGCCGAAGCGCAGGGTTACGATGACCTATGGTTTGCTGATAGTTCGGGGGTCGATGCGTTAACGACTTCAGCAGCTGTCGCGCTGGAAACCAGCCGTTGCCGAATTGGCACAGCGATTATTCCAGTGTTCTCCCGAACACCGGCTGTGCTGGCATCTACTGCCCATGTCTTGCATCAATTGTCGAAGGGTCGATTTATTCTCGGTCTGGGTTCTTCGAGTCAGACCATGATGGAAAATTGGCATGGTTTGAAGTTTGAGAAGCCCTTGAGCCGCGTGAAGGAAACGACGCAACTGATCAAGAGTATGCTGGCAGGTGAGAAGTCGAACTTCGATGGTGAGACTGTCGTCAGTCATGGCTATCGACAGCTGCCACTGGCGCCGGGCGCTCAACCTGTCTATATGGCAGCATTGCGCAGCAAGATGTTAGAGACTGCCGCGGAGTTCAGTGACGGTGTGATCCTCAATCTGTTTCCAAAGGATGCGCTGCCGCGCATGATGGAGCACATCAAGATCGGTGCTGAGCGCGCAGGCAAACGCCTGGAGGATGTTGAGATTGTCTGTCGTCACCAAGTCATTGTTACCGACGATAAAGAATCGGCTCGCAACGCGATTCGGGCAGCGTTCGCGCCCTATTACGCGACGCCAGTGTACAACGCATTTTTGGCCTGGGCCGGTTACGCCGATGTGGCGCAGCAGATTAAAGAAGGTTGGGCGGCGAAAGATCGGGCTAAAACCACCAGCGCGCTGGATGACAGGTTGGTAGACGATATCGCGATTTTGGGCACTGCGGAAGAATGTCAGGCGCGAATCAGAGAGTATGGAGAAATGGGCATTACCACGCATATTATTTCCTGCGTCTCGCCAAAAGATACCCAAACCACTTATGACACCTTCACGGCCAAAAATTTCACGTTTTAATCAAAGGCTGAGGTAGGCGTTCGGGTTCTGAGTGATCTGGATATGATGAATTTAACGAAAAGAGGGTAAAGCATGAAACTTGGCATATTGAGCGGCTATTCTGGTCGCAGCATGGACTTGGGAATTGATCGAATAAAGGCCGCTGAAAGCATGGGCTATGACTCGGTATGGACCGCCGAGGCCTATGGGTCCGACGCGGTGACACCCGCTGCCTGGATTCTGGCGAATACAGACAAAATCAAGGTGGGCACTGCCATCATGCAAATGCCGGCGCGATCACCTGCCTGTACTGCTATGACCGCTATGACCTTGAATCAGCTGTCTCAGGGTCGGTTTATCGTCGGTCTGGGCGCTTCTGGACCACAAGTAGTTGAGGGCTGGCATGGCGTTGCCTATGGTCGGCCAATTACTCGGACGAAAGAATACATCACGATCTTAAGAAAGATCATGGCCCGTGAAGGACCCGTGGAGCACCAGGGGTTTCATTATTCCATGCCCTATCAGGGAGAAGATGGCACCGGTCTGGGTAAATCGCTCAAGAGTATTTTGCTAGCGGATACGAGCATCCCCATTTTCACGGCGTCGATTACACCAGCGGGGCTCGCTGCCAGTGCCGAGGTAGCTGATGGCGTGTTCCCTATTTGGATGAATCCCGAGCGTTACGATGTTTTCGAAGCCGATATCAGCAAAGGTCTGAACAAGGCGGGTAAGACCTTGCTAGACTTTGATATAGCGCCATTTGTGACCTGCATTATGGGCGATAACGTTGAGCATTGTCGTGCGCCTGTTAAAGCCAGTATGGCTCTATATATTGGTGGCATGGGCGCCAGGGGCGCGAACTTTTATAACGACTATGCCAAGAAGCTGGGTTATGAAGATGCCGCGGTGAAGATTCAAGATCTTTATCTTTCTGGCAAAAAAGATGAGGCGGCGGCGGCAGTGCCCGATGAATTGGTAGACGCTGTGCATTTGGTAGGCCCAAAAGAACGTATCAGAGAGCGTCTGCAAGCCTGGAAAGCGGCTGCGGCCAAGGGCCATGTGGGCAGCATGCTGATTGGTTCCGGGCAAACCGAGGCACTCGAGTTTGTCGCCAGCGAGATGCTCTGATCGGTTAACCGCCGGGGTGCTGCGGCGCCCTGGCTGAATCGCCTTCTGACTGACGAAACTATGACCTATACAATTCAAGCCTGCAGCTCGATTCACGAGATTGGCCAGGCTAACTGGGATGCTTGCGCGAATCCGCGATTGGCGAATCCTGAAAGTTTGATTGCCTTTGATCCTTTTGTGTCTTTTGCCTTTCTCAGTGCGCTCGAAGACAGCGGCTCAGCGACGGCTGAGACCGGCTGGGCTGCCCAGCACCTTAGCTTGGTGTCGGATAGCGGCGTAGTTCATGGCGTCGTTCCCATGTACCTGAAGAGCCATTCTCAGGGCGAGTATGTCTTCGATTACAGTTGGGCTGATGCCTTTGAAAGAGCTGGTGGTCGTTATTACCCCAAGCTACAGGTAGCGGTGCCATTTTCTCCGGTCACCGGCCGTCGATTGCTAGCGGTAGATTCGCCGCAGCGCGATGAGATAGAGCAATACCTGATTTCGGGCATGATGCAGCTGGCAGAAAAGCTCGGTCTGTCTTCGGTGCATGTGACGTTTGCGGTGAACCAACAATGGCAACGACTGGGTGAGGCCGGGTTCCTGCAAAGAACCCACAATCAGTTTCATTGGGAGAACGATGGCTACACCTGCTTCGAGGATTTTCTGCAGCAGTTGTCGGCGAAAAAGCGCAAAAATATTCGCCGGGAGCGTCGCGATGCACTGGCTAATGGGGTTGAGATCGAGTGGTTGCAGGGTGCGGCGATTGAGGAGCATCACTGGGATGCGTTCTATCGGTTTTATGTGGATACGGGTAGCCGAAAATGGGGTTCACCCTATTTGTCCCGTGACTTTTTTTCCCGGATCAGCGCTAGCATGAGTGATGATATCCTCCTGATCATGTGTCGACGTGAGGGACGCTATATTGGTGGCGCGATTAACTTTATCGGCAGTGAATGTCTGTTTGGTAGAAACTGGGGTTGTCTCGAAGATCACCGATTTCTGCACTTCGAGGCCTGTTATTATCAGGCGATTGAGTATGCGATCAGCCATGGCCTGTCGAGGGTTGAGGCTGGCGCCCAGGGCCAGCATAAGCTCGCAAGAGGCTATCTGCCGACCCATACTTATAGTTCTCACTGGCTGGCGAATCAGTCATTCAGTGAAGCCGTTGGCAATTTTCTGACCGAAGAAAATCGCTATGTTGACGAGGAGATTGATTTTCTCCAAGAGCACTCGCCCTACAGGCAAAGTCAGCCTTAAAGCGATCTTGGGTAATCAGTCGTGCGCTCCAGCGTCGGAGGATGAATGAAATATCGGTGTATTCAAGTACAAACGCTGACCCCGCATATCGGCGCGGAAGTGTCTGGGGTAGATTTGTGTGCGCCCTTATCAGATGAAGTCTTTGAGGAAATTCATCAGGCTTGGATGAACCATCTGGTGTTGTTTTTTCGAGACCAACCCATGAGTTCAGCGCAGCACTTGGCCTTCGGTCAGCGCTTTGGTGAATTGCATATCCATCCGGCCGCGCCTTATGTGCAAGGTAATCCTGCCTTGATGCAGATCCATACGGACGAGAACTCTTTTCGAAATAATGGCGAAGGTTGGCATTCTGATGTATCCGCAGACGAAGAACCGCCGATGGCGAGTATTTTGCATTTACACCAGACACCTTCTCACGGTGGAGATACGTTGTGGGCAAATATGTACGAGGCTTATGCCGCGCTGAGCGCACCGATCCAGAGACTTTTGGCAGAGCTTTCAGCGGTGCATGTGGCAGATTATTCGGGTTTTTATGGCGCTCATGCCCCGCAGCGGGTGAGTCCTTCAGCGGTTCACCCGATGGTCCGTACTCATCCGGTCACCGGCCGCAAGGCGCTGTTTGTCAACAGCGGTTTTACCAAGCACATCAAGGGTCTTCAGCGCGACGAAAGCGATGGCATTCTCGCCATGTTATTTGCGCATATCAAAAATCCCAATTTTCATTGTCGATTCCGGTGGCAGCCGAACTCGGTCGCTTTATGGGACAATCGCTGCACCCAGCACATGGCAGTCTGGGATTACTTTCCGCAGACTCGCCATGGCATTCGAGTGACCATCAAGGGCGATCGTCCCATCTAGGTCAGTTAACATTCCCTTCGGCATCCGGGCTCGTCGGCTGTAATCCAGGTGAAGGCCGGAAGATGGAACATCAATCGCCTATAATTTAAAGCCATGAACCAGTTCGCGACCAAATTTGGTGGGCGGGTTCGCTGAGTCGTTCAGGGAGGATGACTGGTATGAATATGCGAAAAATCGCCGGCGGTTTCGCCGTCATGATGAGCCTGTTCGTGGTGGTGGTCAGTGTGCCGATAGTGGCTCGCTGGCAACTGGAGAAGGCGCTGTCTGAGCTGTTTAGTGAGCCCGCGCAGGTCGAGTCAGTGTCAATCAATCCCTTTACCGGCAATCTGCAAGTCCGGCGGGTAGAGGTTGGTGCTGAGATACAGCTCGAGTTGTTGGATTTGACCCTGGATATGCAAGCGCTATTTAGCAAGCGGTTGCATGTTGAGCGAGTGACGATCGGCTCATTGCGTGTGCCCGTGCACTATCGGGTTCAACCTGCACAGTCTCAGAGCGCGCTATCTCAAAACGCGCCATCTCAAAACGCGCTATCTCAAAACGCGCCATCTCAACGTGGTCAAGGCCAAGACCTCACAATAGGTGGCTTGGGAGTGCCTGTCAGACAAGCCCAGTCGGTCGTAGGCACACCACCGTCGTCAGCATGGACTTGGCAAGTGGATGAATTGCAACTGCAGGATCTGAGCGTTGCAGTGCAGTACCTGAGTCAAACGCACGCTGTGGTGGTTCACCATTTAGAGGTAACGGGTGCTAATAGTGAGTTCTCGGGTCCGATGGGTTATGACCTGGATATGGCCATCGATTCAGCGCACCTGCTTGCCCTAGGCGAGCTTGATTTGGGAGCAGTCACCGCAATTTCAGCTCAGGTTCAGCTTGCTGCGGTGTTGGCGGATTTCAATGCCTATTGGCCGCTGGAGTTGGCGGGGACCCTGGTGCTCAATCAGCAAGTTAACGCGCGCTTCGATGATGTCGAGCGCAATATTACGCTAACCGGGTCAACCCAGATTAAGCAGCTGGCCCTGGTCGGTAAGCAACCACTGTCGCTGGAACAATTGGATTGGGCGGGGTCTATTAGCTCGCTGCTGTCTGCAGAGACGGGCTTGAGGCTCAGCGCAACCGGTTTATTGCAGGCTGATCAGCTTGCAGCACCGCCCTTCGGCAAGATCAAACAGGTGGCATTGCGGGATATTGATTATCGTTCGACTGGGGTGGCTATTGATCATGTCTCGATCGAGGGGCTGGATGGTTTGTTGAAGATAACCCAGTCAGGGGCCATCGCGGGATTAGCAGATTCTGCAGAGCCAGCGCCCGAGGCAGAGGTGGCCGCGCTAACGATTCATATTACAGAGCTGGATTTGGCGGGCCAGGTACGTTTTATCGATCAGTCCCGCTCCGCTATGGTCACTTTGGTTGTTCCGGACATTCAATTAAAGGTCAACGATCTGGGCCAGGGTCTGCTTACCAGGTTTGAGCTTAAAGCCAGACATCAGGAGGAACATCAAACCGGCGAACTGCTGATCACGGGTACCGGCCAGCTACTTGACTCGCCAGTCAATGCTGAGCTGACAATGAGCCTGACGCAATTCGAATTGCACCAGATTAGTCCCTATTTGGGCTACGGCATTCGCAGTGGTCGTTTGGGGCTCGACTCGTCAATCAATATCACAGACAACCAAATCGCGGCTAAAAATCGTGTCCGCATCGAAGGTCTGAAGGTTGATGCTAGCCAATCTAAAGCCCAGGCGAGTGCCGATTTGCCGCTTTCAGTGGCACTCAACTTGCTGAAGGATAAGGACGGTCGCATTGACCTGAAGGTGCCGATCCAAACCAAATTGGGTAAGTTCGCCGTGGATACCAGCGATATCGTTAATACGGCGCTGGCGAACGCCGCCAAGCAGGCTGCGTTCGCCTATGTAAAACAGGCACTGCAGCCGCTGGGCACCTTGCTGTTCGTCAAAGACATGGCGTCGGCAGCCGCCAGGCCACGTTTTCAACCCGTCACATTTGCCTCGGGCAGTGCCGAGATTGAGGCGTCACAACAGGACTACATAAACAAGATTGTGGCGCTGATGATGAACCGGCCGGGCTTGACCATCACACTTTGCGGTGTCGCTACCCAGGCAGATAAACCGGCCAGCTCCGTGGTTGAGCAACAAAGGGACGGCGACGCAGATGCTGAGCTGGCTGCTGAGGAGCTGGCTGCCAAGTTGCAGTTACTGGCAGTGACCCGCGGTAAAGAGGTGACTCGCCGGTTGGTCGATGCAGGTATCGCGGTTGAACGTCTGTTCGCCTGCCGTCCGCAGGTGCTTGCGGACGATTCTGCCCCACGGTTAACTATTAGCCTCTAAGCCTCGAGCCTGTAGTGTGGTTGATGCTCGAGCTTCGACTTGCAATGCCTTGCCGAGACCTAGATTATGCAGCCATCAGCAATGGCGTAGTGAGGGTATTAAAGGTAGATGGTAAGCGAAAATGAATAAAGACGATCTGGAACATTTGCCGCCCCATGGTGAGGCGATCGGCATGTCGCTGGTCAGCGTTGTTGGCAGGGTTTGTACCGTGAAGGTACCCTATGCAGAACACCTGGTGGGAGACCCAGATACAGGAATTATCCACGGCGGTGTCATCACGGCGACCCTTGACAATGCCTCCGGCTGGGCGGTACGTTGCCACGAGGATTGGGCGACGGAAATGGGGATGGCGACCCTGGATTTAAGGATTGACTACATGCGCCCGGCAGAGCCGTTCAAGGACCTAATGGTGCAGGCCGAATGCTACAAGCTGGCGAAGAATATCGCCTTTGTCCGAGCAGTAGCTTATCAGGACGATATCGAAGATCAGGTTGCCACGTCAGTCGCCGCCTTTATGCTAGGGACACCTAATACACCGAGGGCAGATAGCTGATGAAAATTCTCCAGCAGTTACGGGATGAGGGTCGCGCCGACGATATGCAGGCGCTGCTCGCAAGTATCCCCTACGCGCGGTTTCTCGGGATGCAGGTCGAGCGCAAAGGTAATGAAATTACCACGATATTACCGTTTAAGGACTCGCTGGTAGGAAATGTTAATTTACCGGCGATTCACGGAGGCGCCATCGGCGCATTTTTGGAGCTGACTTCGGTCATTCAGTTGCTGTTTGATACCTCCTGCGAGCGGCTGCCTAAGACAGTGGATATCTCCATCGACTATCTGCGCTCCGGTAAACCCGTCGCCACCTATGGTCGAGCCATAGTGACCCGCCAGGGGCGCAGGGTGGCCAATGTGCGCGCTGAGATTTGGCAGGATGAGAAGACCCGGCCCATTGCGGCCGCCCACGGCCACTATCTGTTGACGCCGGTTTAGGCTCGGTGTCGATGTGGGTGACTGGCGACCAGAGTTGCTTCTGGTTGCGGAGCTGCTTATTCTAAGCAGCTGTCGAATTAACCAAGAATTTTAATCAATAGAGAAGAGGAAATCCCATGGGAGAGGTTTATATCGTAGAGGCGTGTCGCAGTCCTATCGGCAAACGCGGCAAGGGTCTGGCGGGCATGAAACCTGCTGATTTACTTGGCGCCGTGCAGCAGGCGGCGCTGGATCGCAGTGGCATTGAGCCATCGAAAATTGGCCAGGTCGTCGGTGGTTGTGTGTCTCAGGTCGGCGAGCAGACCTTCAATATTGCCAGGATAGCCTGGTTGTCGCAGGGCTTACCACTAGAAGTTGCCGCAACGACCATTGATGCCCAGTGCGGCTCGAGCCAGCAGGCGACGTCTATGGGTGCGGCCATGATCGGCGCTGGTATTGAGGACCTGGTGATGGCCTGTGGCGTTGAGATGATGAGCCGGGTACCTCTGGGAGCGGCCATGAAGGACGGTAATCCAATGGGCGTGCACTACAGCGACCATTATCAGCCGGCTAGCCAGTTTATGGGCGCTGCGATGATTGCTGAGGAATACCAGATTACCCGTGCTCACACAGACCAGTTTGGTCTTGAGAGCCAGCAGAAAGCCATTCAAGCCTGGGAAGAAGGGCGCTTTGATCGTGAAGTTGTCGCCATTACAGCGCCTGTGTTGGGCGAAGATTTTAAGCCGACCGGTGAGACTCGGGTCGTGAGTAAGGATGAAGGGCTGCGAGCCACGACCCTTGAATCACTGAAGGGTCTGACGGCGGTGCCTGGCCAAGAGATTCATACGGCCGGAACCAGTTCGCAAGTCTCAGATGGTGCGGCTGCGGTTATCATGGCATCGGAAAAAGCGGTCAAGGAGCTGAATCTCAAGCCCCGCGCAAAAATTGTCGCGCATACACTGGTGGGTGTGGATCCTGTAACCATGCTCAAGGGACCGATTCCTGCGACACGCAAGGTCCTGGAACGTGCGGGTTTGCAGATTGAAGATATTGATGTGTTCGAGGTCAACGAGGCCTTCGCCTCGGTGGTTCTGGCATGGGAGAAGGATCTCGGTATCGATCACAGCAAGGTCAATGTGAACGGTGGTGCCATAGCGCTGGGTCACCCGACGGGTAGCACAGGTGCTCGTCTGATCACGACCGCCTTACACGAGCTGGAGCGTACCGGTGGTAAGTATGCGCTCATCGCCATGTGCTGTGGTGGTGGACTGGGTACAGGGACCATCATTGAGAGAATGGCTTAGGTCTCTGGGTTATCGTTAAGCAAGAAAACGCAAAGCAAAAAAAGGCCGCTGATCGCGGCCTTTTTTTTCTTCGGTCTGCAAACCTGGTTCAGGCGACCTGTTGCTTGGCAGTCTCTAGACGTTGCTTGAGCTGAGCCAGTTCCTCACGGAACTCGGCGGGTACTCGATCACCGTACTGATCGAAGTACTCCGAGATCAAAGGGATCTCATTCAGCCAACCGTCCACATCAACCTTCAATAGTTGAGCGATCTGGTCTGTGCTCAGATCGATGCCGTCCATGTCTAGGGCGTCCACCGTCGGTAGGTTGCCAATCGGGGTTTCGATCGCCTCGGCTGCACCATTGCAACGGTCGAATACCCACTTCAATACTCGGCTGTTTTCCCCGAAGCCAGGCCACACGAATTTGCCCTGTTCATTTTTGCGGAACCAGTTGACGTAATAAATTTTTGGTAGATTTGCGCCCTCGCGCTGACCTGTATTTAGCCAGTGCTGCCAGTAGTCAGCCATGTTGTAGCCACAGAAGGGTAGCATTGCCATGGGATCTCGACGCAGCTCGCCGATTTTCCCCGCCGCCGCGGCAGTTTTTTCCGAAGACACGATGGCGCCAAAAAAGGTACCTTGAGCCCAATCTTTGGCTTCGTTGACCAAGGGGACAACGGTTGCTCGCCGGCCACCAAACAAGATAGCGCTGATGGGGACACCTTTTAACGCTTCCCATTCATCCGCGATCACGGGGCACTGGTCGGCAGCAACCGTGAAGCGGGCATTGGGGTGAGCCGCCGGGGTTTTTGATGCCGGGCTCCAGTCGTTACCTTTCCAATCGATGAGGTGCGCTGGTGGTGCGTCAGTCATGCCTTCCCACCAGACGTCGCCATCATCAGTGAGGGCGACATTCGTGAAGATGCAGTTCTCGGTCAGACTCAACATGGCATTGGCGTTTGAATCCATGCCAGTTCCTGGCGCAACACCAAAGAACCCAGCTTCAGGATTGATGGCGTAAAGTTGACCATCATCGCCGAATTTCATCCAGCAGATATCGTCACCGACGGTCTCGACACGCCAGCCTGGAATAGTCGGCACCAGCATCGCCAGGTTGGTCTTGCCGCAGGCGCTGGGAAATGCGCCTGCGATATATTTTGACTCGCCCTCAGGATTGCTGAGTTTGAGGATCAGCATGTGCTCTGCGAGCCAGCCTTCATCGCGGGCCATGGCTGAGGCGATGCGCAGGGCAAAACATTTTTTGCCAAGTAAGGCATTGCCGCCGTAGCCGGAACCAAATGACCAAATCTCACGGGTGTTCGGGAAGTGGGCGATATATAAGTTTTCGGGATTGCATGGCCAGGCCACATCGATCGCACCGTCGACCAGTGGGCTGCCCACAGAATGAATGCAGGGCACGAATTCGCCAGTTTCGCCGAGCTCGTCAAGGACGGCTTGGCCGACCCGGGTCATGATGTGCATGTTGGTGACAACATAGGGGGAATCTGACAATTCGACGCCAATATGGGCAATCGGCGAGCCGATGGGCCCCATGCTGAACGGCACAACATACATGGTTCGGCCACGCATGCAGCCAGCATACAAACCATTGAGGGTATCTCGCATGATCGCCGGATCTATCCAGTTATTGTTCGGCCCGGCGTCAATGGGATTGTCGGCACAGATATAGGTGCGGCCCTCGACGCGGGCGACGTCGGCAGGGTCTGAGCGAACCAGATAGCTGTTGGGTCGCTTGGCCTCGTCAAGCTTAATGGCGGCGCCGGCATCGAGCAGCAGTTGCCACATGCGATCATATTCATCTTGGCTGCCGTCACAGATGACAATCTGATCTGGTTGGCAGAGCGCTTGCATCTGCTCTACCCAAGCCTGTAATTTTTTGTTCTTAAACATTGAAAGGACCCTTTTTGAGTTTCACCTGACCCCTATATAAATATTGACCCACCTTGCTGAAAAGTAAAATCGGGGTTTTAAACGGTACGCAAGGATACCTGAATTGGTTGCCTAAATCGACTTTGGATGGTGGGTAATTCTGTCAAAGTGGCACGAAACATTCAGTCTATGACAATCGTGTAATTACACCGGCGCGTTCATCACGTATAATATGGCCCGAAATGCACCCACCCGCGCCCCAGTCCATGCAACAACCTGCTGAAACGACCCGTATCTTTGATTATCGACCCTATTGGGCCGAATGCTTTGGTATTGCGCCATTTTTACCCACTACCCGTGCAGAGATGGATGCGCTGGGTTGGGATAGTTGCGACATCATCGTCGTGACTGGGGATGCCTATGTGGATCATCCTAGCTTCGGGATGGCGGTTATCGGTCGGGTTTTGGAAGCCCAGGGATTTCGGGTTGGCATTATCGCCCAGCCGGATTGGACTTCAACGGCTGATTTTGAGCAGTTGGGTCGGCCGAATCTTTACTATGGCGTCGCCGCCGGCAATATGGATTCGATGATCAATCGCTATACCTCGGATAAGAAAATTCGTCACGACGATGCCTACACCGCCGGCAATATTGGCGGTAAACGGCCAGATCGGGCAGTGATTGTCTACTCCCAACGCTGCCGCGAGGCTTTCCCTGATGTGCCGATTGTTATTGGCAGCATCGAAGCTAGCCTGCGACGGATTGCCCATTTTGATTACTGGAGTGAGAAAGTCAGGCGTTCCATCCTGCTCGATGCCAAGGCTGACCTGTTGTTATATGGTAATGCGGAACGGGCGATCATCGAGGTTTCTCACCGACTTGCCAATGGTGAGTCGATAGAGGCTATCCGTAATATTCGTGGGACGGCCTTCGCGCTCTCGACCTTACCCGCTGACGTGCAAGAAATTGATGCATCGACCCTAGCGGAAGATCAAGTCAGTGATAATGTTGAGCCAAAGGCCGCGGTTATTCGCATGACTGATCCAGCGGAGGCGGCTCGCCAGCAGCAAATGACCTATATTCGACTGCCGGCCTATGAAGAGGTTCGACAAGACAAGCTGTTGTATGCCCATACTTCGCGAATTCTCCATCGTGAAACCAATCCGCATAATGCCAGGGCGCTGGTGCAGGCCCACGGCGATCGATTCGTCTGGCTTAATCCGCCACCGATCCCGCTGACCACGGAAGAAATGGATTGGGTCTTCGAGCGACCTTACCAACGTATTCCCCATCCGCAGTATGGCGATGCGGTGATCCCTGCCTACGATATGATTCGATTTTCCGTGAATATCATGCGCGGCTGTTTTGGCGGTTGTAGTTTTTGCTCAATTACCGAACACGAAGGTCGAATTATCCAGAGCCGGTCAGAGTCGTCCATTCTGGATGAGATCGAGAATATTCGAGACAAAACCCCTGGGTTTACGGGCATTATTTCTGACTTGGGTGGGCCGACAGCGAATATGTGGCGCCTGGCCTGCAAGACCAAAGAAATTGAATCCAGTTGTCGCCGTCTGTCCTGCGTTTACCCGAATATCTGCAAGAATTTGGATACGGATCAGACGCCGCTGATTTCTCTGTATCGCAATGCGCGGGACATCAAGGGTGTGAAGAAGGTGCTCATTGCCTCTGGCCTGCGCTATGACCTGGCGGTTAAAACTCCGGAGTATGTGAAAGAACTGGTGACCGAGCATGTGGGCGGCTATTTAAAGATTGCGCCGGAACACACTGAGCAGGGTCCGCTGTCTAAGATGATGAAGCCGGGGATTGGGACTTATGATGAGTTCAAGGAGATGTTCGAGCGGTTTTCTCGCGAGGCGGGCAAGGAACAGTATCTGATACCCTATTTTATCGCGGGTCATCCTGGAACCACCGAAGAAGATATGCTGAATTTGGCGTTATGGCTGAAACGTAATGGTTTTAAGGCCGACCAGGTGCAATCGTTTTATCCGTCGCCTATGGCGTCGGCAACCGCCATGTATCATTCCGGTAAGAACCCGTTGAAGCGAGTTGGGCGCAGTTCAGAAGATGTGAATGTGCCCAAAGGTACTCGTCAACGGCGCCTGCACAAGGCACTGCTGCGTTATCATGATCCGGAAAATTGGCCTATGTTGCGGGTCGCGCTGAAGAAAATGGGCCGCCACGACCTGATCGGTAATGGCAAGATGCACCTCATCCCCTTGACGCAGTACAGCAAGCCGCATGGGCTCAAAGGTGGGAAATTCTTTCGGACTCAGCATACAGGCTTGCCGACGATTCCTGCGCTGCCGGCCAAGGGCAAGGGCAAGCAGAATCAACCGAACAACCAGAAGTAAGCCTCAGGTACCGCCAGGACGAGATGTCTGGCGGTACCTGATGACGGCGACTTAGATCGCGTCTTTCAAGGCTAAGGATTCTCTGAGTTCGCGTTTGAGAAATTTGCCGCTGGCGTTGCGTGGCAATGGCTGCTCGAGGATCCAGATATAGCGTGGAATCTTGTGCTTGGCCATTTGGACCGCGCTATGAGCGCGGATCTCGTCAGCGGTGATGAGCGTCCCCGGCTTCAACACAATCGCCACCCCAACTTCTTCACCCAGACGATCATCAGGAATACCGAAGACGCTACATTCCTTGATGACATCCAAGTTGAACAGCACAGCCTCGACTTCAGCGCAGTAAATATTTTCACCACCCCGTAAGACCATGTCTTTGATGCGATCGACAATATAGATAAAACCATCTTCATCTATGCGGGCCACATCGCCCGTGTGAAGCCAGCCGTCGGTGATGGATTCAGCGGTGGCCTCAGCGCGGTTCAAATAGCCCTTAATGACGCAGGCACCTTTGACCCAGAGTTCGCCGACGCTACCTTGAGGCACTTCATGACCATCTGCATCGACACACTTGGCATCGAAGTTCGGCATCGCCGGACCGCAGCTATCCGGTCGATCCACAAAGAAGTCGCCACCGATAGACGTGATAATGCCGCAGGTTTCCGTCATGCCATAGCCGGTGCCAGGACGGGCAGTCTTGACGGCTCGATCAATCTTACCGACAAGATCGGGTTGAACTTGAGCGCCACCACCGGAAACGGTCAACAGACTAGAAGTATCGTGCTTATCGAAATCTGGATGACTGATCAGTTCCCGTGACATGACGGGTACGCCAGACATGCTGGTGATTCGCTCCTTGGCGATAATTTTTAGCGCGTCACCGGCGTCCCAGCGATACATATGAACCAGTTTGCCGCCGGACAGGGTGGTGCCCTGAGCCATGCAATTGTTCGCGGTGACATGAAATAGCGGTGTGGTAATCAAGCCTGCAGCGATTGGTGCGACGCTGGGGTCAGGTGGTGGCATATTGTTGGCGCGGGCCAAGGAATGGCTCATGGCCATTCCCCAGAACGCCAGATTCATGACATTATTGACACAGCCACGGTGAGTCAACTGGGCCCCTTTGGGTCGACCAGTGGTGCCCGAAGTGTAGAAAATACAGGCATCTTCATCAGGGTCTATGCTGGCCGCAGGTAGTTCGCCGCCATCTTTAAGCATTTCACTGAAAGCAATCACGCCATCAATGGGTGTCTTGAGCCTGACGCCAACCACCGGCAGGTCGGGAAACTGGTCTTTAATTTCATTGAACCGATCCAGACGTTCCTGATCGCAGATCAGCAATTTGGGCGCCGAGTCTTCAAGACCGAAGGCCAGTTCACCAGCGACCCACCAAGCATTAACGCCTACAACCGCGATACCCTGGGAGACGCACGCCCAGTACAGCAGCAACCATTCCGGGTAGTTACGCATGGCGATCGCCACTCGGTCGCCTTGCTTGATACCGTGCTTCGCCATCCAGTTGGCGATGGCGGCCACATCACGGTGCGCGTCACTGTAGGTCCAGCGCTCACTTTCATACACCAGATAGTCACGGTCGGCGAAGGCCGCGCTGGCCAGCCACATCTCGCGCAGGCTGGGTGGCGCCGCAGCATAAGCCTTAATGGATTGTCCTCGGACATCGACAGAGGTGATTTCAAACGGTTGTCCTGGGCTGGTCAATTCATTCCAAACGGTCTTTAAGGCTTGATACATGCTCAATTGGCTCCCTTAGAGTCATAATAAAACAGTGATGTAAATCCACGTCGTCAACCAGCTTTACGATTGCGCCGCCGATGAACAAGGCTGTTTATAATTTTCACTTGGCACCAACGTGCCGTCTAAAGTTGGTTAAGATAGGGATTCTCGCGCGCTGATGCAATCCTAATTAGTTTGACTGGAGCGGAGAAGATGTCGATATTCGTGGGGCGCAGGTGCGCAAGCCGAGGTTCAAGCAGTTTTGAGGTGAGTAGTGATGGCATTTTTACTGGCAGGCTTGAAAGTGATCGATGCAGCATCCTATGTGGCTGGCCCAGCAGCAACAACGGTAATGGCTGACTTTGGGGCTGATGTCATCAAGATCGAGCCGCCGACGGGTGATTCATATCGCAGCCTGGCGGCACGCTATCGTACCGACTATAACTGGCAGCTGACCTCAAGGAACAAGCGCGCCCTAGCGCTGGATTTGAAACAGGCAGCAGGACGGGAAGTGATGCATCGCCTGATTGACCAGGCCGATGTGCTCGTGGTGAATTTCAATGCTGAGCAATTAGCCCTGTACGAACTCGATTATGAATTCCTCCGGCAGCGCAATCCAAGACTTATCTTCGCCCAGATTACCGGTTACGGGACCCGTGGACCTGATCGAAGCAAGCGAGCCTTTGATCTCGCCGCTTGGTGGGCTAGAACGGGCATCATGGATATGATGAAGCCACTGGGTGGCGCGCCGGTTAATGGTGTTGGTGGCGTCGGCGATCATGCCAGTGCCATGTCCTTGTTTGGCGTCATCATGCTGGCGCTGTACGACCGCGAACGCACTGGCATCGGTGCATGTGTGTCCACCTCACTGGTCGCTAATGGCGCCTGGTCAAACGGCATGCATCTGCAAGGTGTCATTGCCGGGTATGATCTCGCTACGATTCTGGATCAGCATGGTTATCGTAGCCCATTCGTGTTGTCCTATAAGACCCGGGATGATCGTTATATCGTGTTGGTTGGCCCGGCGCCGCAACGGGAGTGGCCAAGACTCTGCCGAGCATTGGGACATCCGGAATGGCTCATTGAGCCGCGTTTTGTGGATATAGCTGCTGTGATGAGTTTGCGTGATGAGGTCAAAGTCATGTTCGCCGCGGCCTTTGCGCGCTTTAAACTCGATGAGTTGGTTGTCAGGCTGGATAAGGAACAAGTGACCTTCAGCGTTATAGAGAAAAACATCGATGTGGTTGTTGACGCGCACCTGATCGAGAACGAAGTCATTATTAAGACAGATTCTAGTCACCCGGACTATCAGTGGACGGTTGCCAGCCCGATCACTGTCGCTGGTCGACCCAAGCGGGTGCCGACTGAGGCGCCGGTGATTGGTGCTCACAGCCGAGAAGTATTGGTTGAGCTTGGCTACGCAGAGACAGAAATAAGCGATTTGTTGCTATCCGGTTCGATCGCTCAGGGTGAGGGTTGATTCGCCTCTAACAATACCCTAGCGTCCTGATTCTGGGTTCAACGTGCCTAGATTTATCGAGATTGGCGATGGCGGCATCGCCCGTTTTTATCGGCTAGCGTCGGACGAGATATGGGTATTCAGTGAGTTTTCGGTGAGTTGAGGCAATATTGGTTGAGATACGCGCCAGCGCGACTAGCAGCGTCGGCGACTCAGCTTTATACTCGGGCAAATCTGCTGCCGTAGATCACGCCAAAGTTGAATTGGCTGGCGGCTAAAATGTCGATGTCAAAGTGCCATAGCCGCAGAGTCTGCCGTGTTTGCGCCATGGCTCGTAGAACTGCATAACGATTGCCGTTGCGATGAACTTGCCTCCGATCAGGCCTGGCGCCAGTTAGTAATCCGGCAGCGTAACGTCATACCGACAAATACAGGGGTGTCTGTCCGCAGGCAATACCCGGAATACTTTGAAAGGAGCATGAACGTGGTAGAAGGGATTAACAGTGACAAGGTAACAGCCTGGCTGCAAGACCAGGTTCCTCATCTGCAGGCGCCCATCAGGTTCTCGCTGATTGCCGGGGGACACTCGAATCTGACCTATCTCGGCGTTGATAGTTCTGGAAGCCAATTTGTGTTGCGCCGCCCACCGTTGGGTCATGTCCTCGAAAGCGCGCACGACATGGGCCGAGAATACAAAATCATCAGCGCCCTGGAATCTGCCGATGTGCCAGTGCCGAAAACCTATGGCTTGTGTCGCGACCTGGAAGTCAATGACGCGCCATTTTATGTGATGGATTTTATTGGCGGTCTGGTATTAAACGATTCAGTGGTGGGTCTCAAGGTGGCCTCGCAACATCGACGGGGTATTGGTCTGCATGTGATCGATATTTTATCGAAGCTGCATAGTATCGATCCTGATGCCGTTGGCCTCGGAGACCTGGGCCGCAAAGAAGCTTATTTGTCGCGACAGATCAATCGTTGGACAAAACAGTGGGTTGCATCCAAGACCCACGAAATTCCCGAGATGGAAGAAAGCTGCCGAATACTCACCGAAACCATGCCGAATCAGATCGGTGCGACCATCGTTCATGGGGATTTTCGACTCGGTAACATGATCGTCAATAACGACAAAGTCGATGCCATCTTGGACTGGGAGCTTTGCACCCTGGGTGATCCGTTAGCAGATGTAGGTTATCTGTTGAACAACTGGGTGTCACCCGGTGAAATTGATTTGCCCGGCGAAGGTGACCAATCACCCACTGCGGTTGGTGGCTATCCTGAGCGTCAGGAATTATGCGATATCTATAGCGCCAATACAGGTCGAGACCTTAGTCAGATCAATTACTATCGGGCGTTTTCTCACTGGCGGTTGGCGGCTATCGGTCAAGGTGTGTACAAGCGTTATCTGACGGGCGCCATGGGCGAAGATCGTGACGTTGATCTGGAAAAACAAAAAAATGGTGTGCTTCGGCGGGCACAGGCGGCGCTGGCCCTGCTTCAGACGTGAGATGTTAGCCCACCGACGATAGGTCAGCGCCTAGTGAATGATGGGTTTGCTGGTACCCATCGCGAGCAAACGCTGACTGGCTAGGAGCTTGATGTCCGGATCTAGACAGTCCTCAAGGATCATAGTATAGGTGTGCTGAGCCAGGCCCAGCTTACCTTGGCGCTCATAGACGGCGCCCAATTGGACATTGAACTCCTGTCGTTCTGGTATCAGCAACAATTGTCTTTCGATACAGGCTTTGCTTTCGTCCCAGGCTTGGTTGTGCCAAAAAATTTGTTTCAGGTTGTCCAATATTCGGATCAGAATGCTCTTGTTGGTGGCGACCTCTAAGTATTCTGGTTGCAGCACGGCGCTGGGCCCGGCGATTTGTTTAAGTAGTGTGCTGCAGTCCGTTTCGCTCAACACCCGGCCGCTAAAGGGATCAATGATCACTGGTTGATCGTCGCCGTACCGCACCAGAAAATGACCGGGAAAGCTGATGCCGTGTACCGGCAGTTGCAGGCGCCGGCCAAGACAAATGTGGATCAGTGCGAGGGTGATCGGAATGCCCTGATGGGTATTAATGACATGGTTGAGAAAACTGTTGCGGGGCTCGTAATAGTTTTGGATATTGCCACTGAAGCCTTCAGTTCGATAAATAAATTCATTAAGGCGCGTGATAGGAATAGCTGAGGACACACCGGGTTCGAGAGCGGCCTCAAACCTGGCTGCTGTAGTATCCAGGTATTTGAGATGCTGGTTGATGTCTAGATCTGGTTCAGACTCAGCCGCGATCAGCAGCGCTGCCCTATCGAGTGGAATGTCGGCGTCTGGTTGGGCCACGCAAGTGGCAAACAAATGTCTGATGGTTAGCTTGTCCATTGGTCTATCTTTGCAAGCTTGGTGGCGAGATGCAATGTTCCCTGGTGTCTGGCTTGAACAACAGCTAGCAGGTTGCGACCTTGCGCGAGTCGGCGGTCCGAGAGTCTGGTACTACAGTGGTGCTGCACGGCGAAACACTCGGTTACGCCAAGCGATCAATGGGGGCGAGTGCTAACCTGTCGGTGGCTTCTGCGCGATGCGGGTTTGCGCGCGAAGCGCAGTCTTCTCAGCTTTGTGCTCTACCTGGGCTTTGACCGCATCTTCGCCGATATGCACTTCACCGCGGGCGTGAGCCAATTGAATCTGCCGTTGGCGCTCAATGAAGCGCTGGCGTTGGTCGGTGGATGTTTTGCCGATGCAGTGCGGACAACTGATTCCCTCGACATAGGCATTGCTCT
>JABBAY010000087.1 GCA_018607725.1 K189A clade bacterium | reverse complement strand
AACTTTTTAGGCTTCATCGGCTCGTAAGGTCGAGTAGCCGTATCAACAAACCGAGCGTTGGCGGCGGCGAAGTCTGTTTGGTTTGTTTCCTGAAATCTCTGAAAAAACATATCGTAGAGCTGACGGCTGGTCTTCACCTCGCGCTGAAGTTGCGACAGTTCGTAGGTCTTACGGTTGATATCCTGGATTTCATTTTTGGATGCTGCCAGAGCCCGCTCAACATCCAGCAGGTCTGCCGTGGCCTGCTGGTATTGCTCATCAAAACCCTCAACAATCTGCCGCACCCGCGAGCGATAGGCTGCCTCGCTGCTGGTAAATTTACTGGAAGCAGAAATAAACTTGGGGTGTTTGGGCCCATAACGGCGCTTCACTTCGTCAAAAACGTTCTCGGCCGTGGCCTCCTCGCCTTTTAACTGCTGCGCCAAGGCATCACGCAACACACCAGGCAATGCCTCCCAATGTTTGCCATAACCACTCAAACTGCCACCCACGGCATCAAACTGGCTTTTGGCGACAGAAGCCGCATTACGCGCCTCCACCAGGCGCCGGGTAATCTCATCAAGCTCCTTGGCGGTAAGGGTTTGCACACCACTGACATCCACCAGGTTTTCAGTCTCCTGAAAGTCACGCAGCTTGCGCTCGCCGGCCTCAAGCTTATCGCGCATCCCCGACAAGCGGTCAGTCAACCAGCCTGATGCTTTTTGAGTGAGCTCCAGGCGTGCCTCTAAATGGCTGTCGATATAGGCATTCCCCAGGGCATTCACCACCTTGGGCGCCAGTTCTGCATCGGTGCTCTCGCAGGTGATATTCACCAACTGGGTGTTACGCACCGGGGTGATGGTCAGGCGGCTGCGAAAGTTTGCGACAACACCCTGCCACTTCTGATCTTCGTGCGCGACACCCGGAGGTGGCAGCAGCGGGATATAACTGAGCATCTTGCCACGTAAGGAAACATTCTCTGGGTTATCCGGGTTGAACTCAGGGTGATTACGAATATCCAGTTCCTTGATTACCCGTTCCGCCAGCCTGCGGGAATTGAGAATCTCAAACTGCGTCTGGTAATATTCGCGCTGGGAGGAATCTATACCATACACCTCTTCGATAGACACCACGTTGGCTGCTTCAGACTCAATCAGCAGGGTTGCCGTGGCTTCGTACACGGGCGTCATTGCCGAGACCACAACAATCGTGACCGCCACAACAGCCAACGCCAACCCGGCAATACCCCACTTGTTGCGATTAATAATGCCCCAATACTGGCGCAGGTCGATAACTTCATCATCGGCTCGATTGTCGACCCTGCCAGCCAACGGGTTAGCATTCTGGTTCAGAACATTCATCAAAAGAAACTCTGTTCAACGGTGACAATGTCACCCGGGTTTAACAATTCATCGAGAGCAATCTGGCGTTGTTTACCTTCCACTGCGCCTTCGGACAACACATTGATCTTGGTTTTGGAGGCCCGCTCAGTAAATCCTCCCGCCAGGGTAATGGCCTTGCGTAACGTCAAACCCGGTTGATAAGGAAAACCACCTGGGTCTTTCACCTCACCATTCACATAAAACGGCCGATATTCAATCACCGACACATTGACCCTGGGGTTAATCAAGTAATCACCCATAAGCCCACCAACAATCTGTGCCTCCAGTTGGCTAATAGTATTACCCGCCACCCTAATCTCACCGAGAAACGGATAAGAGATAGTGCCAGCATCACTAAGGCGCACCTCCATGGACAAGTCTGCCTCATCAAACACCTGGATCTGTATACGATCGCCAGAGCCCAGTTGATAGTCGGAGAGGCTGTCTGCAGCCATGCCGAATTGCGGCAGCAATAGCAGTATTGAGAAGAATACTATGTGTTTAACGGTCATCAGGGTTCAGGTCACTCCGGTGATATTGATTGAGGGAAAACAAAAGCCGCAAGAAAACGCGGGGGATACACATAGCGCCGGTACTTCAGCGCTTCTCCCCACAAAGATCAGTAAGGTGGGTAAAAAAGGTATTCAATACAGGATCTTTTGCCAAATTTTTTAACGCATAATCCCGTGCAACCACATTAATGGAAGCATCACGCTGACCCAATAGACGGTCCAAGCCCACAAGAAAGGCACTGAGGTTCTCAGGTTCTACCAATTCTGCGATACCTGGGTATTGATCAACCAGTAGAGCCAGTTCGGTGCCTGCTTCGGCCGTGATCAGCGCATGACCACCCAACGACAATATACTGGTGAGTTTAGATGGCAACACCATATCAGCAGCACCCTTGCGCTGCACCACCAGGTGTACATCAGCCATGGCTAATAACGCTGGCAAGTCTTCATAGGACACCAGATCAGCAAATTGCAGATTCTCGAGGGCTAACTTCGCCGCCATACGCTCAAGCTCAAGCCGCTGTACGCCATTGCCCACAATGACAAACTGCACGCTGCTGTCATGCTGGTATGCAGCAGCAGCCTCCAGCACCATCGCCAACCCCTGCTTCTCACCAATATTGCCCGAATACAGAACAACCTTGTGGAGGGCTGAGAACCCAAACAGCCCTCTGTATCTTGCGCCACATGTTTGGGGCTGCATAAAACTCGTGTCTACCCAATTGGGTAAAAACAGAATCTTGCCGTCGTCAACTCCCTTGCCTTTGGCGCGGCGCATCATGCTGAATGATATGGTTGACACTCTATCAAAGCGCCGCAACAACCACCTTTCAACCGCTCCCGCAAACTTCGCCAAATGCCCACTGGTGCAGCTCATCATATTGAGCCCCAACATGGCATCAAACTCATAGTCTTGAATATGCAGCACCGTCTTTGCACCACACAAAGCTGCAACCAGCAAACCCGCAGGGGCACAGAGTAACGATGGGGCGATAACGACGACTAAATTAGGCCGCCAGAATATTTGAAAAAGCGTCGGCAAAAATGAGGTTACTGAGAAACTAAAAAGGTGAAGCAAGCGTGTAAGTGCAGTGGGTGAACGCGGCACATAGAGAGGGCAACGAATAACATCCACTCCATCAATAGCCTCTCGAAGAAAACGATTTCTATAACCAAAGCTCATAGCCCAGTTTGGGTAGTAAGGCGGCGCTGTAACGATCTTGACTTGTGCGCCCCCATCAACCAACCACGGGCCCATGTCACCAGTATATTTTCCAATCCCCGTCAACTCTGGTGAATAGTTAATCCCATACACAAGAACTTTCAATTTAAGAAATCGAACTTGAAATTATTGAGAATTTCAAAAGTAGCTAACACCTGCGCTTCCTAGCGACAATCACCATGCTTTTCCACAAATACGGCCACCTGCCAACGCCAGAAAAGCCAACAACATCAAAGCCGTTCTGGCTCAGCAAAGCCGAAAGTGTATTGCGACTCCAGAACTTGATGTGGCCACCGTGCCACAAGGGCGTGTGATGAAAATCCCATTTGTTAAATAACGAAAGGGCAAGATTTTTCAGGTAACCATGGTAAGGCGTAGTAATTATCAAGTGACCGTCAGCTTTTAACATCGCATGTGCATACTCAGCCAACAAGTGCGGTGAAAACAGATGTTCAATTACCTCTGTTGACACTACAGAATCGAACAATCCTTCAAATGCTATAAGCGCTTGAGGATCATCTTGAACACCAAAGTTATAAAACGGGATATCTGGCCAATTGGCCTTAGCTATATCAACACCTTCAAGGTCATACTCTACACCAACCACTTTATAGCCTTGCTGCTTAATCTGAGCGCACAGACTGCCATTACCTGCGCCTATATCCAAAACATTATCGACCTTGAGCGAGCTGAGAATCGAAAGGACTCTTGGCGTGATATAGCCAATGCTCTCTGGCGCGGCCGCAGACGTCCAACCGTAATTTTTAACAACGTTATCTATCATTATTATGGCCCAGATTACAAACGATGATGCGGTTAACAGTTGGTAGACAAATGCTGGTCACAGGCTTCCACTGATACAACGGCTTGAAATTTTATGCATGCCCCCTAAAAGAAATGCAGTAGTTAAGCAAGTTTCAATCCCGTCAACGACTCTAGCCTGACTATTCGCTCTTTATTGCTGTCGGCCCCCTCAAGAAGTTCTTCTGCCTCATAAACCCTCACATCGACAAGCGCGCGATACCAAAAGCCCTGAAAAAAGTGAAAGGCAAAACCTCTCGTTCCATCTAAAAAGCCAAACCTGACGAAATAGCGGTACAAAAAATAGAGTGTCGGTCGCAGAAATATCGGCAAATTGTTATAGATTCCTTCTTTGATGAACCGAACCACCTTAGCTTGGGAGTCACCGGCAGATTCATTAATTGTGTTCGCTGCATCAAACAGGCCATATTTTTTGTCAAGAATATCAATCATTTCTCTATCAGCATAAGCATTATGTTTTGCGGTATACCAGCGATTGGTGTTCTTATTATCATCAACTATATGACCTTTAAGCTGCAGTATAGTCGCGGGACCGATTGGCACGATATGCTCATCCATCCAACGTTGTTCAATTTTGCATTGTCCTGTTCGCCAAACTCGCAGGAGATTTAACGGGTAGACGGCTCCATATTTAATCCATTTACCCAGAAAGAAATACTTGCGGCGGATGTAGAAACCCGCGACACAACCCATCGCAGTAGCTAAAGTAATCGGCAATTCGGCCACCAAATCAGCCTCAACATATTCATCAGCATCCATGCGCATTACCCGTGCTGTCTCTATC
>JABBAY010000008.1 GCA_018607725.1 K189A clade bacterium | reverse complement strand
TAGCGTCCCGTGAACTTGGGCTTACGGCGTTCAACAAACGCCTGAACACCTTCCTTAAAATCCTCACTGGCAAACATACCATTGAGGTGCACCATTAACTGGTCCACTGAGGTGTCATAAGACTGCTCGAGCCCCATTCGCATCATTCGTTTCGTCGTCTGAACCGCCAATGGCGCGTTGTCAGCCACATCTTGGGCCCACTCAAGGGCTGTTTCCAGTACCTTGTCATCTGGCACCACAATGTTGACGAGGCCCATTTCGAGACTCTCTTGAGCTCCCACGACTCGAGCACGATAGTACAGTTCGGCAGCTTTCGCCCAACCGATCATTCTGGGTAGCAACCAGGTGCCGCCACTCTCTGGCACTACATTGCGCTTCGCAGTGACCGCAGCCATTTTCGATGATTCACCCGCAACCCGCATGTCACACAACAGGGCAACGTCCATACCATAACCCGCTGCGGCGCCATTCAAGGCGCAGATGATCGGCGTGTCCATATTCCACATAACGTTCACCGGCGCGTCGCGCAGATCAAATAGCTGACGCGGCCGGTTGTTACCCGCATCACCGCCACCACCAATGCCACCCTTGCCGACTTCAATCAGATCCAGGCCTGCACAAAAACCTTTGCCCGCACCGGTGAGCACCACGCAACGCACGTCAGGGTCTTTGTTAGCCTCCGTCATTTTGACCGACAACTCATTGAGCATGGTCCGACTGATGGCATTCAGGCGGTCGGGGCGATTCAGCGTAATGATAACGATGTGGTCACGTTGTTCGATCAATAACTCGTCAGTGCTCGATGGCGTCATAGCCATGGAATTCTCCTCAATGATTAGTATTGACCTGAAGCTCATCGTCTTCAGGCTGACTGGACCCTCGGGCAGGCTCAAAAATGAACCTAGCAATATCGCGCATCACTGGGCTATTGCGCCGATGAAACGCCGAGAATGCCACAATAATATCTACATGCCCCATGTTTTCATAGACCTCACGGTTGGCGACACCGCCCACCGCTCGCGTCTTTTCCATCAGACTCTTGGAATGGCCACGGCGGACACGGGTATCATCTTGACCATGGAGTAGATACAAAGGCGGCCCATCAGCGCGCACGAAGTTAATGGTTCGCGATAGCGGGTAGTTTTCCTTCGGGCCAAACAGATCCCAATGGGTATCTTCCGTATAAGGGAAGTAATCATAGGGTCCAGCCATGCCAACAAAGCCCTGCAGGCGTTCCGCTAAATTTCCCGCCTGGGCCAGCAAAGCCTTGTTCAGACACAGCAACGACCCAAGATGAGCGCCGGCCGAATGCCCCATAACATAGACCGGTTGCACCGCCGGCGTATTTTCTGCGATCCAGCGTCCGGCCTCCACCACATCAGACATCATTTGCGGAAATCGGACCTGTGGATACAGTCGATAGTCGATCACAACCACGTCGCAGCCCATCGCGCAGAGGCTGTCTGCCACAAACCGGAAACTCCGCTTATCGCCGTGCTCCCAGGCGCCGCCGTAAATAAACAGCACCAGCGGCCGTATCAATCCTGTGTGATCAGCACGACTCTGATAGTAGTCCAGCTGCTGACGCACATCGTGTCCATAAGGGATATCCTGCACAAGCCGATACCCACCGAATCTGGCGACCAAGTTAATCACCTGGTGGCCAAGATTTTGCATCCAACCCATGAATCTCGCGGCAATCTTGTCAATGTTGGTCAATGGCTTCATTCGTCAATTTCTAGTAAGATTTCGGCCCGTTAAATAGGAGCGTCTGCAGCCTGCCGGCCGCGTCTGACGTTAACTAGCTAGCCTGCAAAGTACAAGCGAGAATTCTCATCCATTCAAGCACAGGGGTTACCCCACGTTGAGTTCACAACAGCGTTTTTTACCGCTGAGCTATACCCTCATGAGCCTAGTACTGCTGGTCATGGCACCACTGACTATCGCCGCCAGTGGCAACGCACTTACTCCGCTTCGAATGACCGAGGCCAACGCCGGCATACAGGTAGATGGCGTTCTCGATGAGCCTGTATGGCAGCGGCTAGCGTCCTTGGGCGACATGCGGGTGCTGCGACCTGACACCCTGGCTAAGGTATCCACGACCACTGACGTCAGACTTTTCTATACCGACAAAGGACTGTATGTCGGCTTCTACAACGAGCAGGCAGAAGACACCATCGTCGAGCGCCTGAGTCCGAGAGATCAGTATATTTCTCGTGACGGTAATTACGTAACTCTCGACCCAGGCGGCGCTGGCCTCTATGGCTACTGGTTTGGCGTCAATTTAGGCGGCACCCTGGCGGACGGCATCGTTCTGCCCGAACGTCAATATAGCAGTCAGTGGGATGGTCCCTGGAGGGGCGCCTCGGCGCGAGTCCCTGGCGGCTGGAGCACTGAGTTTTTTATCCCCTGGTCCATGATGACCATGCCGGATACTGCAGAGGCCAGGCAGCAATTAGGTATTTACGTTTCTCGCCAAGTCGCCCACGCCAACGAGGTCTGGGGATATCCCGCCCTGCCCGAGACTCAACCCGTGTTTCTCTCCAACCTGCAGTCTTTCACCATCGAACCTATTCCAGCGAAACAACAATTTGTCTTCTACCCCTATGCCTCCAGCGCCTTGGATAACTTGGCCACGGCAGGCAAAGATACTTATAAGACAGGACTGGATGTCTTCTGGCGACCGACGAGCAACACGCAAATTAGTGCCACCCTGAATCCAGATTTCGGCAACGTAGAGTCAGACAATGTTGACGTTAACCTGACCTCTCTGGAGACCTATTTCTCGGAGAAACGCGCCTTTTTTCTGGAGGGCAACGAGGTCTTCACGACAACGCCTCGGGCCCGCCAAGACCGGCGAGGTACGCCAACGACACTACTGAATACCCGTCGCATTGGTGGGGCACCGAAAGCCACTGGCGTACCAGGCTTAGAACTAACTGGACTTGAGGCGAACCGGCCCTCCGAACTGGTGGGCGCGGCCAAGATCACGGGCCAAAATGGCAAATTTCGCTATGGCACACTTGCCGCTTTCGAAGAAGACACGCTGCTACGAGGCGAAATTAACGGTGCACCGGCGACCGTAGAGCAGGCCGGCCGGGATTTTGGCGCCGCTCGCATCCTGTATGAAGACATTAGTGGCGGGGCGCGACGATCGCTTGGCTGGCTCGGCACTTTGGTGGCGCATCCGCAAAATGATGCCATGGTGAATGGTATCGACGCCCATTATCTCACTGCCAATGGTCAGTGGAATACAGACCTGCAATTGTTGTTCAGTGACGTCGAGGGTATTCAAGGCGAAGGCGCCTTCGTCGATGTCAGCTACACCCCATCGCAGGGACGCCAACACTCACTGGCAGTGGATTACTTCAGCGATGACCTACTCATTAATGATTTCGGTTTTCTGGAGCGCAACAACCTGATCGGTAGCCGCTATGCTTACCAGCGAAACGAATCAAACTTCACTCATATCAAGTCAAAACAAACCCAGTTTAAGCTAGTTCAGTATTACAACACTGACGGGCTGCAGGTAAAAAGAGGACTCTTCAGCTCGCAAGAACGACAACTCAACAATAACGACTTTGTCTTTGCCAAACTCAACTACTTTCCGGCCCGCTGGGATGATATCAATAGTAACGGTAACGGTAACTACCGCATAGACGGACGATTCGACGCAGGCGCGTTCTATGCGACAGATGAGTCACAGAAAATCAGCGCCCAAGCCGGTGTATTCTATACTGACGAGGCAATCGGTGGCGGCAGCAAAGAACTTGAACTACAACTAACCTGGCGCCCCACCGATCGATTCTCGCTCCAAGCAGGGGTCAGTTTCGAAGACAAAAAGGGCTGGCTATTACATTATGCCGATCGCGAGTTCGTCACCTACAACGCCACCTTCTGGCGTCCCAAACTCGAAGCTGACTTCTTCTTGAGCTCACGCCAACAGTTTCGAATCACCGCCCAGTGGGCCGGCATTAAGGCTTTTGAAGATGGTCGTTGGGCAGTACCTGCCGGCGACGGTCGTTTGGAGTCCGTGGTCAAACCTGCAGACGACGCGCTGCGCGACTTCAGCATCTCGCGCTTAACATTTCAAGCCAGATATCGCTGGGAAATCGCGCCATTGTCTGACCTGTTTGTCGTGTATACCCGTGGCTCCAATATCCCGAGCCGCCCCCGCGAGAGTTTCAGCAACCTGCTCACGGATTCATGGACCGAGCGATTAGTGGATGTTTTGGTGATAAAACTACGCTATCGCCTCGGCAACTAGTGACACGCTCATGACAAGACCTGCAGCCTCATCGCCCCTTTGGATTTTCGGCTACGGCTCGCTGATTTGGCGCGCCGACTTTGCTTTTGTGGAAAAGCGGCCTGCCTATATTCGCAATTACTCGAGGAGGTTCTGGCAAGGCTCCTTCGACCACCGCGGCATGCCCGGCGCCCCGGGTCGCGTCGTAACGCTGATTGAAGATCTTGAGGCTTGTTGTGCGGGCATGGCTTACCGAGTCGACCCGGCTCTCTCTTCCACAGTTTTGGCCCACCTCGACCATCGGGAACAGGGCGGCTACGACCAGCTGCAGATACCGATTCATTTCAGCCCTACCGAGACAGTCACCGGTATCACTTACTATGCGAACTCAACCAACTCTAGTTTCCTCGGCACGGCGCCTGTCGACAGTATCGCGCAACAAATTGTCGACTCCACAGGACCCAGCGGACCCAACTCAGAATATATCCTGGAACTGGATAGCGCACTGCAGAGTATCAACCTTGCACTGGCGCAAGATACGGACAACCACGTCGCCGCCATCGCGATCGCAGTCAGGCGCCTGCTGGGAACCTGAATCTGCTGGGCTATCCGTACCCGCGCTGTCGGTACCTCAGATAAGTCGCTGGGATAGATACCCGGGCTATTTGCATTCAGCCCACTGTCGTCATACAGTCATTCCATCAATCTCTATACAGCTCGCTGTCTCAGACTTGGGCATGATATCCAACTGATGCAACCGAACTCAGCAATAAAGGTCTCGCGATATGCAAACAATCAAAGCCATTGAGCAGTTCCAACCCGACATGCAGGCCTGGCGACGGGATATCCATGCGCATCCTGAAACTGCCTTTGAAGAACATCGAACCGCACAACTGGTGGCCGATAAATTACGTGAATTTGGCTTAGAGGTAGAAACCGGCATTGCCGGCACTGGCGTCGTCGGCACCTTGACTCGCGGGCGCGGTAACCGTGCCATCGGCCTGCGGGCCGACCTAGACGCATTACTCATCGTTGAACAAAACACCTTTGACCATGTTTCGACCCACCCTGGTAAAATGCACGCTTGCGGGCATGATGGGCACACCACCATGCTCCTGGGTGCCGCCCGATATCTGGCCGAATCTGGCGACTTCGAAGGCACGGTTAACTTCATTTTCCAACCTGCTGAAGAAAATGAAGGCGGCGGGCGGGCGATGATCGAAGCCGGTTTGTTCGATAAGTATCCTGTGGAGTCGGTCTTCGGCATGCACAACATACCGGGCATGGCCGTCGGTACCTTTGCCATCAAACCGGGTCCCATGATGGCAGCATTTGATATCTTCAAACTCAAGGTCACGGGGCGCGGCGGTCATGCGGCCATGCCTCAGTTCAGTGTTGATCCTATCCTGATTGGCGCCAAGATTATCGAGGCCTTCCAGTCCATCGTTAGCCGTTCTATTGATCCTCAAGACGCGGCGGTCATCAGCGTGACTCAGTTCCATGGCGGCGATGCCTACAATGTCATCCCGGAATCTGTAGAAATCCATGGTTGCACCCGGTGTTTCTCGCCTAAGGTCCAAGCCATGATGGAAAACAAAATGCGCGTCATGGCGGAGCAAATTTGTACCGCATTCGGTGCCCAGGCCGAATTTTTCTATGAAAAACGTTACCCACCCACAGTTAACGCCCAAGCCGAGACGGATATGGCTGCCCAAGCGGCCGCCAGTGTCGTGGGTGCAGACCGGGTCAACCTGAATCCGAAGCCCGCCATGGGTTCAGAAGATTTCGCCTATATGTTACAGGCAAAGCCCGGCAGCTATATCTGGATCGGCAATGGCGATGGCGAAGGTTCATGCATGGTGCATAACCCTGGCTATGATTTTAACGATGCGATCCTGCCTATCGGCGCCAGTTACTGGGTCAAGCTGGTGGAGCAGCTGTTACCCAAGATTGGCTGATGGCCACACTCAGACTTTCTCGACTTTGAACCCTAGGCGGGGAAAGTGGACAACGATCTGGCCAAGCTGCGGATCATCTCGCACCACGGCCAACTCTTCTAATGAGGCGACCAGCAACTTGCCCTCGACAGGAAACAAACCGTAGTCGATCGGTGTGATATTGACTCTGTCGCCAGCCACCAAGCCATCAACCTGCATCCCTTTGACCACCGGCTCTGTGGCCGGAGTTGCAGCTTTAGCAACCGCTAGTGCAGCCGCACCTGATATTGGCGTTAACTCACCCTGACCAAATGCCCGCATCCGTTCCATCCAGGCCAGGACCTGGGGAAATGGCGCGAAGGTATCTCGAATCGCTTCGTTGTTGTAGACAAACCAGCAACAGTGATAGGTCGAAAAATCCACTATCGAGGGTGCTTCACCGAGTAGAAAAGGCTGACTCGTCAGCTGCAAATCAAGCCGCTTTAAATGCATCAAAAAATAAGGCTGAGCAATGGAAAAATCCATGCTCAGCTCCGTCGAACCACGAGTAAACTCGGCGCGATCAGCCATGAATGCCGCAGCGGCATCGGGGTCAGAAAATAGCGCATGGGAAGCCAGCGCGCGAGGCTGAAAGGCCATAGCGACCGCACATTTGAATAACAATGTATCAGTCCAGTGCGCCATGCCACCCGCTACCGCTTCATATGCAGCCGGAAATACTGTGTTATCGGGGTAAAGCCGGTCGATCACACGGGCCATCAAGGCGGAATCGCAATAGATATCAGCGCCAATCTGCAGCACGGGTGTTTTCCGATAGCCGCCCGTCAGTGCCATCAGGTCTGGTTTGGGCTGAATCACCGGAATGGCTACAGCCTGATAACTGGCCTGTTTATAACCCAGCAGCAAACGGATTTTTTCCGAGAACGGTGACTCAGGATAGTGATGCAGAATGAGATCAGACATAGGACTCAGGACTCAGATAATTAGAATGATCAGATCATAGCACTGCAGGGCGAATTTTCTTATAGTGGTCGACACGTTACTCCGGAGCACAGCATGAGACTCACCAAGCCTAGAATTCCCGCCTTGCATGAGGACCAATGGACCGCAGAGCAAGCTGAAATACTCAACGGTCAGAAGATGCGCGGTTCAGTGCAAAATATTTTCCGGACCATGGCCAATCATGCCAAATTAGCTAAACGCTGGCTGGTCTTCGGCAACCACATTCTGTCTAAATCCACTCTGCCGCCGCGAGATCGAGAGATCTTGATTCTGCGCATCGGCTGGCTGTGCCAAGCGGGCTACGAATGGGGGCAACACGTGGTGATCGGCACGCGCGCGGGCATTGCCGAGAACGAGATCGAGATGATCAAAGTCGGCGCCGATGCGGGTTGGTCAACCCACGACGCTTTGTTGATTCGCGCAGCCGATGAATTGCACAATGATGCTTTCATCTCTGACGAAACTTGGCAAGGCCTCAAGGCCGACTTCACGGATCAGCAAATGATGGACCTGGTATTTACCTGTGGTCAGTACACCATGGTGTCTATGGCGCTGAATTCATTCGGCGTCCAGCTGGATCCAGACATCAAGGGCTTTTAATAGCCGACACCGCAGGAATAGACGCCGTCTTGCTCTTCGGCACCTTCGTCCCAGGTACCTTTGGAGTCGGCGTCTTTTTCAGCCTAACCGTGTCCGGCAGAATCCGCTAATGAGGTCTGCGGGCTAATGGCGCGGTAACTGGGTCGTGCCCGTAAGCGCTCAAAATAAGCAGCGCAAGCGGGGAACTCAGTGAGCACCATACCATCGACCTCAAGCACCATAGCAGCCGCCATATAGGGCGCATCCGCCAGAGAAAAATCCTCACATAAATATTCACGCTCCCCTAGCTGCGACTCAAGATAGGGCAAGCCACGCGCACGTAATCCCGCCCTGCCGGCCTCCATCAATGCTTCGTCACGAGACTCTGGCTTAACCCAATAGGGCATCCAAATCTTCGGTAGATCACCCACCAAAAAAGCCTCATCCGCAAAGGTTTCCTGCATCCGCATCTGCGCCAACTCCCAGTCACGATTCGGTTTCAATGCATTATGTGGATACCGATCCTCTAGGTACTCATTAATCACCGTGGAGTCAAATATGCAGGCGCCATCCGCCAACTGCAGATAGGGCACTTTCCCCAGCGGATGCTTGGCCAGCAACTCCGCCGGCTTCTTCCATAGGTCACCCGGGTGAAGCCGCTCTACCCGATAGGCTAGCTCCTTCTCTTCGAGAATCACTTTCACCTTACTGGCATGGGTAGACCGTAAAGTACCCCAAGGGTATTCTCTTTCAGTGGTGGCCAATATCAACATATTGAGTCTCTCAATTGCAGCGCTAGGAAACTAGTTGGGAACGCCTCGTTCAATCCAGCTTGACGCTCTTATCAATTTGAGCCCAGGCCAACTTCGCCATGTCATAGGCTCCGGCACCGGCAGCCTCTGCTTGCTTGCTGGCCGCTGTGCCGTCCAATACTCGCTTGGCAATACCCTGAAGGATGCCAGCCAGACGAAACATGTTAAACGCCAGGTAATAATCCCAATTATCAATACCATCCCGTCCCGTACGTCGGCAATAGGCCTCAACGAAGGCCTCCTCGCTGGGGATCCCCAAAGATTTCAGATCAGCGCCACGCAGGACATCCCGATAGGGGCGACACATATAGGCGAAATCAGACAAGGGGCTGCCCAGGGTACTCAGCTCCCAGTCAAGAATACCGATAACTTCATTCTTATCCTTGTGCATCATCATATTAGCGATCTGTAAATCTCCGTGGACAATGGTGCACGACGTATCCAGCGGTATATTACCCGGCAAGTAGGCGATCAGTTCGTCCATGTAAGGATTTTCAACCGTCTTGGTGTACTCGTATTGGCTAGACCAGCGATTGATCTGGCGAGCAATATAGTCTGTGTGTTTGCCGTACTCTGATAAGCCTACCGCATTAAAATCCACACTATGTAGCTTTGCTACAGCGGCATTGGCCGCATCCCAAATTTCACCTCGCTCCGCGGGGCTATAGGGACCCGCTGTACTATCCCAGATCACCCGACCATCAAGGTATTCCATGATATAAAACATGGTGCCCAGAATCGATTCGTCCTCGCAAAATGCGTAGGTTTTCGCCGTCGGCACATCAACACCCTGAAGGGCGGTCAACACACGATACTCTCGATCTACGGCATGGGCTGATTTCAGCAATTCACCGCCAGGTTTTTTGCGCAGCACATATTGTGTACCACCCCCATGAAGCAAGTACGTTGGGTTCGATTGACCACCCGCAAACTCCTCCACCGTCAAGCTACCTTGATAGCCCGCCACCTGCTGCTCCATGAACTTTTGCAATGCAGCCACGTCAAACTGATGCTTCTCCTGCACCGGAATCGTTCCAGTATTTTCTTCGGCACTAAAGTCCGTCATGAGTACTACCTTTACATTAATTTGAATACGTTTTTGATCATTGACGTCAACCACCTCGATTGGCCTGATGCCGAACAGCACCGCAGGCCGCGAGTTCAGTTGAACTAACGAGTTGCGACGGCCGCGAGCCGGAGATTGCAGCCCACCGTCATTGCCTTGGATTAGCCTTGGATTAGCCTTGTATTAACCGGTGTTGACTCATTACCTAGCTGACGCAGTGACGCTGATGAGGGACACTGAAAACTGGCGCCTTGCTAGCCCTGGCCTAACCTCCGCGCCAACAGATTGCCGCGTTATGGATATCACGCCTTAATAAAGACCGGGTGCAGCCTGGCCGCACCCGGTCGTACATTATTCAACCTGCCAGGTGTGCCCGCTACGCAGCAAGGCATTCATATCTGCTGGCGGTCTAGCTTCGCGCACCTTGATGCGCTGAGCATAGACATCTTCAATATAGCCGCTCACGTCGGCACAGAAGATCACACCCACTGGCTCGGGGAAATCCGGCCCATGCATACCCGCGAGCATCTGTGCCAGCACCTTATTGGACTCATCATGAACCAGAATGTCAGCCAGCGTTACGCCCTCCTCACCCAGGGTCACAACTTCGAGCTGCAGCAGACTGGTGTTCAGCCGAATACCCTTGTCGAGCTCTTTACCGAACAACATAGGCTCACCGTTTTGCAGCACAACGCGGCTATCAGCGGCCGTTTTCTTGTTTTTGACTTGTTCAAAGATACCATCGTTATAAACCGGGCAATTCTGCAAAATCTCGAGAAATGACGCGCCCTTATGACTGTGGGAACGGCCAAGCATTTCTGTCAGATGCTTCATTTCCGTATCAATTGAGCGCGCAACAAATTGCGCACCAGCGCCCAGTGCAAAACTGCAAGGGTCTAAAGGCCGATCCACCGAGCCATCGGGGGTCGACGGTGAACGGGTACCCACCTTCGATGTCGGCGAGTACTGGCCCTTGGTAAGGCCATAAATTTCGTTATTAAACAATAAAATCTGCAGATCTACGTTGCGACGCAAAACGTGCAACATATGGTTACCGCCGATGCTCAGCCCATCACCATCGCCGGTGACAACCCAAACATCCAACTCCGGATTGGCAAGTTTGACGCCCGTGGCCAGCGACGGTGCGCGACCATGAATCGTGTGGAAGCCATAGGTGTTCATGTAATAAGGGAACCGTGAAGAGCAACCGATACCCGAGATAAAAACACTGTTTTCTCTGGGCAGGCCGAGGGTCGGCATAAACTTATGCAGGGTTTTCAAAATGGCGTAATCACCACAGCCTGGACACCAACGCACTTCCTGATCTGTTTCGTAGTCTTTCATCGTAAGCGGGGCATTCATGATTTGCTCTCCATCTGGGCTTTTATCGCGGCTTCAATTTCTCGAATCTTAAAGGGCTGACCAGAGACCTTGCTTAAGCCTTTGGCATCAATCACATACTCAGCACGAAGGATATCGATCAACTGTCCCGTATTCATTTCTGGAATCAACACTTCATCAAAACCCTTGAGCAACTCACCCAGATTGGCGGGCATGGGCCACATATAGCGAATATGGATATGGGACACATCCATATTCAGCTGGCGGGCACGCTTGACGGCCTGGTGAATCACACCGTAAGTCGAACCCCAGCCAACCACCGCCAGCTTACCCGTTGTATTACCTTGATCGACAGTTTGCAGGGGAATGTCCCGAGCGATCCCATCTATTTTCGCTTGCCGCATCAATGTCATCTTCTGATGATTTTCAGCGTCGTAGGAGATATCACCGGTCACAGCATCTCGCTCGATACCCCCAATCCGATGTTCCAACCCCGGTGTTCCCGGCTTGGCCCAAACACGGGCCAAGGTATCCGGATCGCGGTCAGCCGGAGAAAATCCTTCGACCTCGGTGGCATGCACGACGGGAAAACCCTCGTAATCATTGAAGTCAGGCAGTTGCCAGGGCTCAGAGGCATTCGCCAAGTAGCCATCGCTGAGAATAATCACCGGTGTTCGATATTTCGTCGCCAACCTGACAGCTTCAATCGCGACGTCAAAACAATCCGAGCAGGTGGAAGTGGCGATGACCGGCAGCGGCGTGTCCGCATGGCGACCGTAGATAGCCTGAAATAAATCTGACTGCTCAGTTTTCGTCGGCAGGCCAGTCGAGGGCCCACCACGCTGAGTATTCACGATCACCAGAGGTAATTCCACGGCACAGGCCAACGAAATGGCTTCGGCCTTCAGAGAGATCCCCGGTCCCGAACTTGAGGTGATACCCAGCGAACCGGCAAAGGAGGCGCCGATAGCGGCGCAGACTGCCGCGATTTCATCTTCTGCTTGAAAGGTGACGACTTCAAAGTGTTTCTGGCCGGACAGAGTATGCAACAAGCTTGAAGCCGGCGTAATGGGGTAGGAGGCAAACACAATGGGCAGTTCAGCCAATTGGCCGCCGGCCAGCAAGCCATAGGCCAACGCTTCTGAGCCAGTGATGTTACGGTACAAACCCGGTGGAACTTGCGCTCGCGGCACCTTATATATTTCGATCCCGGCGGGCAGTTCCGTGGTCTCACCAAAAGCATGACCGGCATTGATCGCCGCCACGTTAGCTTCAGCAATATCAGGCATTTTCGCGAACTTCTTGCGCAAACCAGCGATGGCAGCGTCGCGGCTACGATCAAACAGCCACATCGTTAAGCCCAGCGTCCACATGTTCTTACAGCGCAAACCAAACTTATGGCTCAGACCAAAGGGTTTGACGGTATCCAGTACGCGCTTGCTGATATCAATCGAGAGCAGACGATAGGCATCCAGCGAGCCGTCTTCTAGGGGGTTGGCCTTGTAGCCGGCGCGTTGCATGTTCTTATCGGTGAAGGCGTCGGCGTCAACCACAATGAGCCCACCGTCCACCAGATCCTTCAAATTGGTAATCAGCGCTGCGGGATTCATCGCCACCAGCACATCCACTGCATCCCCTGCAGTGGTCACATCATCGGAACCAAAATAGATCTGAAAAGCCGAAACACCGAAGGTTGCCCCGGCAGGGGCACGAATTTCTGCGGGAAAATCTGGAAAGGTCGCCAGGTCATTACCATAGAGTGCGGTTGCCTCGGTAAAGTTGTTACCGGTTAACTGCATACCGTCACCAGAATCACCGGCAAAACGGACTACCACGCCCTCCAACATTCTGGCTTGCGCTGCTGCTACGCTCACTTCCTCGACAACTGACATAGTATTATCCTGTGTTATTTTTCGGCCTCTATGACACTACTCTACTATAAGCGCCAACGCTGCTGACGCGACGTTCCGCTCTTGATTCTACCGATAAATTAACGCTGACAACAACCCAAAAGAAGCCAAATCAAGCAGATCAATCAACGACGCCTTGAGGCGTCATCGCTATCGATCCAATAAAGAACCCATCGTCTCGCATCACGGCATCCCCGTTTTTCAGCCAGCCGCTCAAGTCATCAACTAACAGGTGCCGAAGGCGCGGCTCACTCGACTCAAAAACCTGCATTCACGCTGACTGTAAACGCATCTAACAGTAATTTTCGAGGGCCGTCTTTTAAGTGCGGAATTTGAAGTTCTGATTTTACGGACTGATTTAGGAGCTGATTTTGGGCTGCAGCGCGCCTCGGCAATCAAGCGAAAAAAAGCTGGTCCGAGATCGAACCAGCTTGCGATTCTCTAACTGGCCTTCATCAGGTAGGTGGTTAGCTGATCGGCACCCCCGATTAACTGACCGCCAATGAACACCTGAGGCACCGACATGGAGCCTGTCAGACCGCGCATGGCCACCTGATCGATATCCCGCCCCACCACGATCTCATTGAACCGAATCTGCTGCGCAGTCAGTAAATCCTTGGCCCTTTGACAGTGCGGACAACCCATTCGACTGATGACAGCCACAGGCTCTGGCGCCTTGGCACTCGCGTTGATATAAGCCAGCATCGTATCTGCATCAGATACCGTGAACGGATCCCCTGGCAGGTCAGGCTCAACGAACATCTTGTCGACGACACCGTTTTTAACCAGCATCGAATAACGCCAAGAACGCTTGCCGAAGCCTAAGTCTTCCTTGTCAACCAGCATACCCATGCCGGCAGTGAAGTGACCGTTACCATCGGGGATCACCCTGACCTTCTCGATCCCCTGGTCCCGCTGCCAAGCCTGCATCACGAAGCCATCATTGACGCTGACACAGACGATCTCATCCACACCATTGGCCGCAAAGACCGGCGCCAGCTCCTCGTAACGGGGCAGGTGAGTAGCTGAACAAGTGGGCGTGAAGGCACCGGGCAGGGAAAATACCACCACTGTTTTCCCTTCGAACAGCGCCTCGGTGGTTACATCCTGCCAGCCGGCATCATCGCGGGTTCGAAAAGTGACACTGGGTACGGCTTGGCCTTCTCTATCATTCACGGTATTTATCATCATGTGCCTCGCATCGAGTCTGTTATTTATGGGGTTTGTTGCACGCTTCAGTGCAATGACAGGCATATTAGCCAGGACCTTTTGATATATAAAATGAATTGTTTTTCTTGTTTCGATCGTTTTATTTGATCGCTGACTTCGTATTGGCTAGACTTAGACAAAGCGAAGCCAAAGAGGGCGACCCATGCACTTACCACCGATTCGACAACTCCAATATTTAATTGCGTTGCAGGAAACTCAACATTTCGGGAACGCGGCAAAACTGGTTAACGTCACCCAATCAACCCTGAGCACTGGTATCAAGGAACTTGAGTCTTCCCTGGGTGTTACGTTGGTGGAACGCACGAATAAGTCCGTGGCTTTCACTGAACTCGGCAAGCAGATCGCTGAGCGCAGCCGCCAAATCATTCTCCAAACTCAAGACCTGGTGGACAATGCGCGCTCCTTGTCGGATCCCACGTCGCTACCCGTCCGACTCGGCGTCATCCCCACCATTGCGCCCTACCTCATCAGTCAATATGTCATGGCTATAGGCCAGGAGCACGAGTCGCTAAAACTTTATATTCGCGAGGACACCACCGCCAATCTGATTCAGGAGCTATTCGATAACAAACTCGATTTGGCGCTATTGGCACTGCCCTACGATGCGGGACAAATTCAAACCCAGGTCATCTATCGCGAAGGCATGCATCTGGCATACCATCGAAAAACCCGATTACTGAAGCATTCGGACCATGACTTTGATGCACTCCCGGATGAGAGTCTGCTGCTGCTGGATGACGGTCATTGTCTAAGAGATCATGCCCTGGCCGGCTGTCGATTGAAGAACCAGAAAAAGATTCATACATTTGGTGCCAACAGCTTGCAAATGTTGCTGCAAATGGTTGATAACGACCTGGGTGTCACCCTGATCCCTGATATGGTTCTTCAGGCTGGTGTACTGCAAGGCACTCAGATCGCTACCGAGCGTTTGCCCACTGAACGTTTCTATCGAGACATTGGCTTCGCCTGGCGCAAGGGCACCTCCAGAGAAGACCTACTGCTCGGCATGATGGCCTTACTGGCCGTGCCTAAATTAGAAGCCTGAACGTGCCTAGAGCGGAATTCCTGGAAACTGGGCCGATCGTGTGCCTTCTATAGGATGGTTACTGCCTGCATGGTAAGTGAAGACCAGTGAGAACTTCGTTTCTGCACTACGATTTCTGCCCGCCGCATGAAATAACTTACTATGAAAAAACAGCACATCGCCCTTCTCCAGCGGCACCGGCTGGGCGCGTGCAATCAAGGCCTTGTTTTCCGCCAGGTCAGGCCGCAGAAACATCGCCGCATCAAATCGACCGGGTTCAAAGTCCAAGGTATGGGTCCCGGGAATCACCCTGAGACAACCATTTTCGGTCGTCTCGTCACCCACCGCCAACCAGACACTGATCAGATTTCGCTCATCAAAGGCCCAGTAGCGATTATCCTGATGCCACAGAGTGGCACTGCTATAGCCCGGTTGCTTGGTCATGATGCAGTTATGATGGCACTGAGATAAAACGTTATCCGGTGAGCCCAATAAGGCCTGCAAGGTGTGTTTGACGCCGGCACTAACCGCCCAGTCACGAATCACATCAGCACGAGAATAGGCATGCAAAAGCCGCCGACAAGTGTCGCCTCCGGGCGCGTCTTTCGACTTGGGCGCTCCCGGATACTGTACGTCCACCTCATACTCGATGGGTGCTAGATTGACTTCGAGATGAGTTCGCGCCACCTCAACGATGGCATCACAGGTCGCGACATCGGCCAGCCCTCGACGAACCAGATAACCATCGCGACGAAATATTTCCAACTCTTGAGGCGTCAGCTCATTCACGACCGTTGGATTCAAGCTGCTCAATTGGCTTGCCTGCGATCAATGCTCACAGCTCGCGCTTCCCAGTCCTGGGTAATCCCCGCTCGATAAGTCGCCAAGACCTCACGACTAGTCTCCGTGTTCAGCCGCTGCAGACACGCTGCAGTTTGAACTCGCAAATGGGTGTCAGTTTCACTTAGCAACGGCACCAGCACGGCTTCCAAGGCAGACGCGCGACGCTCATGAAACGCAGCACACAATCCATCCACGCCACGCCGACGGGACACAACGGCGTTTGAATCCTGCGTGCTTTGGACAAAAAACCGCCAGACATCGTCATTCGGGAACGCGGTCAGCGAAGCCGCCGCTCGAGCTCTGATATAGCCCAATTGATCTGTGTCCTGAGCGATATCAAGCATCGTTCGCCAACTGTTCGCAGGCAGTCCTGCGAGCTTTTCACGGTCTAGCTGCCATTCGTAGCCCTGCAATGAGGCCAAAACCTGCGCTGTCTCAGTCGCGGCAGACACTGTGACATTCATGCCCACCAGCATGAATGCCATAGACAGTCTCATCAACATTTTCATCCGCATCCCGAAGCTCCTGCCAAAAGGCTCATCATACGTAAATTTTGTCGACTACGCGCTACATTGTCTTTGCTGCTGCTGGGAAAAATGCGCTAATGTAGCTGAGTGACCCGCTTTATCTATCAACTCAAAGAGGAAGCGTTATGGCAAAATCAGTCGAGGTGAGTCAATACATGCAGCACAAGCCCGTCACCGTGATGGCGGATATGAATATCTATGATGCTTCCAGAAAGATTTTGGAGAATAAAGTCTCTGGCGTCGTGGTCGTCGACGCAGACAACAACCTAGTGGGCATGCTCTCAGAGCTCGATTGTTTGCGGGCGCTGATCACCTCCGTTTACAACGGTGCTGATCCGGGCGGCGCGTTGGTAAAGGACATTATGACCGCAGAGGTTGAGGTCAATCTACCCACCGATGACATCGTCTCGGTCGCGACATCCATGTTGGATCACAAACATCGGCGTCGACCAATCGTCGTTGACGGTAAACTGGTCGGTCAGCTCACCTGTCGCCAAATACTCGGCGCCATCAAGGATTTCAATTGACCAAGGTTATCCCCGGTCTAGGTTGGCAGGGCATTCAGTGTTGTCTCCAGCAGATGCGATGTGTCATTAAATCCTCGAATGATCATCTTGCCTTCAACCATCACTATCTGACTAATCGAGCCGTTATCGCAACCGTTAAACGCAAAGTGGGCTGAGCCTGAGGCATGGGATAAGATATGCCCGACAATGCCACCATGCACAACGGCGACGATCAACTGATCAGGATGGCCTGCGGCGATCTTGTTCAAGGCCCTTTCAACCCGAGCATGAATCTGCGCTCTGGACTCTGCACCCGGTATCGCATCCCAGCGTTGCTCGGCCTGCATCTGCTGGTAAATCGGATCATTATCAAAGGCCTTGATCCGCAACAGACCCCCTTCCCAATCACCCAAGTGCACCTCACGCAGATCAGGCTCCTCAATGGGTTCAAGTCCAAGATGCCCAGCCAGGGGCGCTGCAGTCTCATGAGTGCGGGTCAAATTGGTGACGTAAATCGCGTCGATGGGTAAGTGCCGAAGTCTCTCGCCCACTCGCTGTGCCTGCTCTCGACCACCCGCAGCGAGTTCCGGGTCACCTTGCCCAGCAACAAGCGGAAACGGATTTTCCAGACTCGCGGCACGAGATTCGCCGTGGCGAACCAAGAGTATCTGCGTCGCACCTTTAGGCGCGGTAAATCGGTGTTGTCGGTATTCTTTCATTGCCTTGTCCTGCGTGCCGCCAGTAAGCCTGAGAGTCTAACAAATTTACGCGCCTCAGCCTCACAAAAAACCCATGCAATTGCTGCGCACAGCACCCAAAATCCTTGCTAGTATGCGGTCATAGAGTACAACCTTAGATCAATTCACACATCACGCAAAACCTGTAACACAGAACACAGAACACATAATACATATCACATAATACATATCACATAATAAAAGGCGGGCAACGATGAGCTGGGATAAAGAGATTGATGAACTTCATCATCGCGAGCGTCTCGCAGAAGCCATGGGTGGCGCGGACAAAGTCGCTCGCCAACATGAATTTGGCAAACTGACGATTCGAGAGCGGCTTGACGCCATTGTCGACCCAGGCAGCTTTCACGAAGTAGGCAAACTTGCCGGCGTCGGACAGTACGATGCAGACGGCAATCTCGTGAGCTTCACGCCCTCAAACTATATCTTTGGCACGGCCGAGATCGATGGCCGGGCAGTAATGATCTCCGGCGACGACTTTACCGTTCGCGGCGGGTCTGCCGATGCATCTATCGGCGCCAAACGCATGCAAGCCGAAGGGCTGGCGTTGGAGTTGGGTTTACCCCACATTCGACTGGTAGATGGGATGGGCGGTGGTGGTTCTGTGAAGACCATTGAAACCGCCGGGCGAACTTACATTCCCCAGATCGCCGGCTGGGACACCATTGTCGGCCACTTAGGCGTGGCACCATCTGTGTCTCTGGCCCTCGGATCTGTCGCCGGTATCGGCGCCGCACGGGTGACGACCTCTCATTACTCCGTGATCGTCAAAGATACCGCGCAAATGATGATTGCTGGGCCCGCCCTCGTGGACTGGGCCAGCCTGGGGGATGTCAGTAAGGAAGAATTAGGATCCAGCCGAATCCATACCCGCAACGGTGCTATTGATGACGAAGCCGACTCAGAAGCCCAGGCCTTTGCCATGGCCAGACGGTTCCTGTCCTACCTGCCCTCTAACGTCGATGAATTACCACCCCGGTTGGCTTGTGATGATCCCGTCGATCGTCGCGACGAACAACTTATGAACATCATTCCGCGAGACCCGCGAAAGGTCTACAAGATGCGCAAAATCATCAATAGCGTCTTCGATCAAGATTCGTTCTTTGAAATCGGCAAACAATGGGGTAAGTCCATCATCTGTGGTTTGGCGCGGCTCAATGGTATACCCGTCGCGGTATTTGCCGAGGATGCCATGATCTATGGCGGTGCCTGGACAGCCGATGCGAGTCGCAAGCTGGTTCGGCACTGTGACCTGGCATCAACCTTCCACCTACCCTTAATCCATCTGATCGACTGCCCCGGCTTTTTAATCGGCAAAGAGTCGGAAGAAAGCGCCACCATACGTTTTGGCTCACAGGCGCTGGCTGCGCTCGGCCAGACCACGGTACCCTTCTGCAGTGTTGTGGTGCGTAAGGCATTCGGGGTTGCGGGAGCATCGAACAAGAAGCCTGGCAACCATCACTTTCGAATCGCTTGGCCCTCTGGTGACTGGGGTTCGCTGCCCATCGAAGGCGGTATTGAGGTTGCTTACAAAGCCGAACTTGCCGAGGTCAGCGATTACGATGCGCACCTGGCTGATATCAAACAGCGTCTCAATCGACTGCGCTCACCGTTCCGTTCTGCGGAATATTTTGAGATTGAGGAGATCATTGACCCACGAGATACGCGCCTACATCTCTGTCGTTGGGCCAAGCTCGTGGCTGGCACCGTCAGTACCGGCTCGACTCGGTTTTCCTATCGACCCTAGGCATTAACAGGCATTAATAGGCATTAACAGGCATTAAGCCGCGGCCTATATCAACCGCCGTCAAGGGTAAAACTATGGTTTCACGCCCTTGACGCGGTTGCGCATTGTGTCCAACCGCTGCCGAATTTGCACAGGCACGAAGGTGCCGGCGGAGCCTGAGAACGAGGTCGTCACTAGCGTCTCATACTCATCCAGGCATTTTTGCCCATAGGCATGAGCCGGATATTGCTCAATACATTGTTCCAGATAGCGCCGGGACAATGAATCGAAAAACTGATAGTTCAACGACCGATCGCTAACCGCAAGCCAATAGTAAAGCCGCGGCATTTCCGCGGCGTCGGTGGTGCTCCTCAGCAATCGATTTAGCTCACCACGAATCACCATCCAGTAGGCGGTCTGGCCATGCCAGGTTAGATTAGCCTGGATCGTCGGCCAGCGTAGCCGCAAAAAGGCATCTAGATCAAGAATGCTCTTCTTATGCAGTGGTGAGGCCGCTTTCGGTGCCAACTGCACCTGCCGCAACACCTCAATCCAGTCGCCCAACTGCGCGAGCTCCGTATCATTGCCTTTGCCCAAGCCACGTAAGAGTTCAAGCTGCTGAATGCCCGCATCTAAATCCGCCTTCACCTCCACTTCGATAATCAAAATCCTGTCAAGCGCCTTTGACCTGTCGTTAGAGGTACTGTTTTTGTTATCCAAAACATTCGCAAAGGACACTAGTGCAGAATCGTAATCTCGCGTGAGATAGCTGTATTCAGCGGCCAAAAACTCATCCAACGACTTGATTTTACTGATTCCGAGAATCCGGCGGGACTGCTTATCCTGAGTGTGGCACGCAGCACAAAGCTCGAAGGTTTGCGTCAGACTGGACTTGACAAACTTCAGATTAGCCACGCCCGTCATCTCTACCGCCTGCGCCAGACTTTCACGCAACATGTCATAAGGCTGCTGATAGGTGCTGCTATAGTCTCCGGGCGCCTGTTGTAAATGCGGCTGGGCCTGATCAAGTAATTGCTCCAGGCGCAGCATGTTCTGACGCAGAACTTCGCGGTCCACAGACTCGGCGTGCAAGCTCGGCAGTATCAACAACAGTTGCTCGCCGATCTGGACCATATCTGCGTGTAGCCCGACATTGCTCCCCTCGTTCGCCTCCTCGTTCGCCACCTCATTAGTAACAGGCATATCGTCAGCAGCGGTTGTCGGCATGCTCGCCAAGACAGAACAACCAAACAGTACTGACAGACAAACTAAGCGGCGAAGCGGCATATACAAGTCCAATAACGAAAATTCCAGTAACAAGGCATGGCGCAGCCTAGCGCGACTCAACGACCAATGCCCCTGACTCAGATCAAATGTCTGGAAGGCCGGCATCAGACCCGGCCCTTCTGTAGCTCAAGCCGGCCCTTGACAAGATTGATCCGCAATAGATCGCTGGCACCCTCCACCAGACGCAATGACCTTACCTGACGATACAGCGCCTCCAATGGATGACCTTGAACGAGAGCCTGACCGCCTACCAGTTGTACCGCCATATCAATCAGTCGACCTGCTGTTTCCGTGCAAAAGACTTTGGTCGCGATGACTTCATTGACACTGTTTTCGCCAGACTCTACGAGTCTCGCGGTACGATACAAAGCGCTGCGCGCCACATAGGTTTCGATGCGCATATCAGCATAACGTAATCTGACTCCCTCACGGTCGCCGAGTGGCGCGCCACTGCGATGCGGCGACTTGAGATGAGCCTCAACGTACTCCAGGGTCCACAGACACATCCCCATGGCTTGTGCAGCAACCATTAATCTGACATTACCAATATTACCCAGCGCCCGCGGCATGCCCTCACCGATTTTGCCAATCACCTGCGCGACTGGGATGCGGACCTGTTGAAACACCATGGACACATGCCCGCCACCTTCCATTGAGGTGAAGGTCTTCTCGATGCTTACGCCCTCAGCGTCGCGGTCAATCACGACCATGGCGGTTCCGGCTCGACTACCATCGGGCTGCTCGACATTCACCAGGATACAAACGAAATCACAGGACTCACCACCAGTCACATAGGACTTCTCGCCTGTGACCACCAGATTGCCGCCCTCAAGAACAGCCCAGGTCGGTCGAGGCGCAGTGTCGGGTTCGGTGAAACCGAAGGCGCTGGTCTTTTCACCGCGCATCAAGGGTTCAAGATAACGGCTACGGAGATCACCTTCAGCGGCATGTAACAATCCGGGCCCAGGGCCAAAAACGTACTTGGCCAGCGGCGTATTGGTCGCCGCCAGCATCTCACGCAGCAGCGTCAACTCGAGAGTCCCAGCAGGATTACCGCCGAATTCGAGGGGCTGAGTGCGATAGAAAAATCCCGCTGCCCGCGAGGCTTGCCGCACCTGTTCCTGAATCTCCGAAGGAATTTTGGTTGCTGTTTCCAGCTGCCCATCGAGGGGCATAAGGACGTTGTCGATAAACTGTTGCATGCTCGACCGGGTTGCTTCTAATGCCTCGGGAAGATTATCCGGCATAAATTATCGCTCCTGCAAAAAAATGTTAGACCCGGCTAGCGCCCCTGAAGCCAAGGACCCTAACTTATAATAGATTCGATGATACCGCGCCCATGCAGTTGGCGCGAATCATCAATGATCTCAGCGGGCCGTTTCTTCGGACTGCGGCTTGTCGGCTTCAATCATCGCCAGGCTCTCCTCAGCAAAACCGCTGCCGGCCTCCGTATAGAAATTAAAAACGCGGTCAATGCCACTCGCTAGCAAAGTCATTCGTTCATCTTCGTAGCGCGCGATGGCGGCTATCTTGCCTTTATAATGAGCGCATTTTAACTGAGCAGTAATATTTTGAACGTCGCCAATCGAGGGCAGCGCCAGTAGGATCAAACGAATATTAGAGATGTCCAGATTCTCCCATAGCTCGGCATCTTCGCCGTCACCATTAAACACATGCAGGTCCTGAGCCTGCAGGCCCTTCACTCGCGTCATATCAGAATCCATCCCCCAGACCCTATGACCCAGATCAGCCTGCAGCGCATCGAAGGCGCCCTTACCCACCCGACCCAGACCAACGACCAAAATTTCCGCACCCAGGGGCTCATACTGCAAATCTTCTGCGAGACGTTGGGGGTATTCAAAGCGTCGAAAAAAATCTTTGTGGCGGCTGTACAGGGCATGGCTCGATCGATAAGCCACACTCGTAAACACGAAGGATAAGGCGACCGTCAGGGCAAGGATAACGAGCCATTGCTTATCTAGCCAGCCGGCATCGACACACAGTACTGCCACGATCAAGCCGAACTCACTGTAATTGGACAGTGCCAGAGACGCCAGATAACTGCTGCGAGCTCGCAATCGAAGCAATATAAACAAACCGAAAAACAACAAAAATTTAAGGGGCAGCAAGAGGGTTAACAACACGGCACTCACCACCATGGGCCAGTCAGGTATGGCGATAAAGCCAATGGCCAGAAAGAAACCGATCAAAAACATGTCTTTGAAATTCAGCAGCGCCTTGGCCAGCTCCCCCGATTTGGCATGTTGACTCAATAGCAGACCTGCCGCCAACGCACCCAGATCGCCTTTGAGATTCAACAAACTAAACAGCTCATAACCCCCCAGTGCCAGAAAAAATCCGGTTAACGGCAACAGCTCACCGTGGCCGGCATGATTCATGATGCGGTATAGAATGGGTCGGGCCGGAATCAGCAATACCAGGCCGACAATCCACAGCGAGGGTAACTCGCGGGTCGCAAATGCCAGGAACAATACGGCCGCGATATCCTGAACGACTAAAATGCCAATAGCGATCTGACCATGGCGGGTTTTCATCTCGCCATTTTCTTCCAACAGCTTGACGATGCAGACGGTGCTGGAAAAACTGCAGGCAAATGCCAGCAGCGCCGCTCCGCCATAGTCGATATCGGCAAAATGCGGCAGCGTCAGCGCACCCAGCCCCACGACCACCACACTGACCAACCCAGTCCAGAGCACCATATGCGACAGCGCACCACCATACACTTCAACCTTGAACAGGTCGCGCAAGTTGAGCTTCAAACCAATCGTAAACAACATTAAGGTGATACCAAGATCAGCCAAGGTCTGCAAACCCTCGGCCGGTCGCACCCCGAGGCCATTGAGAATAAACCCGGCAGCGAGATAACCAACCAGCGGCGGCAGGGAGAACACGCGCACCCCCAGACCACAGCCAAAGGCAAATAAAATCCAGAAAAAATCCATTGGTGGCGGGCCTCCTTGCACAACCGTATCAGACGTTGAGTATCGATGAACTCAGGTTTGCCACGCAGCTCCATGAGAACCCAACGGGGTACTCGGCAAATCCCAGCGCGGCGGCGTTTCGGTCATCCGCAAGACCGGGCCCAGATGACGAATCTTGCCATAGGCGCTATCTGTCAGCTTCACAATATCATTCAGATCACGAGCGTCGATATCCATACCGTCCTGGATATAATCAACCCTTCGCTGGCGTTGCAGATACATCGCCGATTGACACAAAGAAACCCGCACATGATAGGCCCCACCCTCTCGCGCTCGCCGACCCAGCGCCAGCAGGGTACCGTAAGCGGCGAGATAGCCAGTGGTGTAGTCACAAGCCGCCGCCGGCAGCAATGCCGGCCTTTCGCCACCATGTTCCGCGGCAATGCCAGTCACGGCTTGGGCCAACTGTTCCCAACCTGCTCGATCTGCGAAAGGACCATCAAAGCCATAGCAATTCATCGAAGTATAGATGATGCCGGGGCGAATTTCCGCCAGGGTCGCCGGTGATAGACCACGCTTGGCTAGCACATCAGGCCGATAGCTCTGGGAGAACACGTCAGCGGTACGCACCAGCTCAAGGAGCTTTTGCCGCTCAGTGTCGACATCTAAATTGACAAAGCAGCTACGTTTGCCATGGCTCGTGTCTCGAACGAACATATCCGCCTGCGGCAGATGTTCGGCGGTCACCATCAACACCTCAGCACCATGTTCAGCTAGCGTGCGAGCACAGGTTGGCCCAGCCAGAATGCGCGTCAAATCCAATACCTTCAAACCGCTCAGCGGTCGGCCGGTACCCGCCAGCCCCACCGGTTCCGGCGGACTGTCCGCAATCTTGATGATCTCTACCAATGGTCGCCCTGCCAAGGCCTGGCCTTGCGGATGACTCGACCATTCAGCAGCACTGCGTACCATGGCACCGCAACCACCGACGGCAGCAATCGCCTCTTCCAAGGCCAGAGCATCCCAGCCAGCCACCGCATTGATCACAGACTCGAGCTCATAGTCGCATTTGAGGACGTCCAGTGCTCGCTGAGCTAAATGTGGCAACCCCATGTGTGGCAGGAAATATCGACCATCCCGAGTCGGATGTGGCGTGGAAATACGCTGGCGCTGTTGCTGCAGAGCCCACTTGATTGATGCCGCACGGGCATCATGACCCTGACCACCGGCAGCAGACTCTTCTACATTAAAATAGTTGTAGCTGCGCAGCGCGGCCGCCGCGTGAGATAGTTTGACACTCAGGTCCTGGCGGCGTCCTGTCTGCAACTGCCACAGGTCATTCACCCCAACACCGATAGCCGCGAACACCGCAGCACTGGTTTCACCCAACGTAAAACGCGTCGACAGCACGGGGTCCTGACCTACCAAATCAATGACTTCTGTGGGCGGCTCAAGCCCACGCAACGCTAACAGTTCCTGGAAAGCAGTATTCATGAAGACTCCTTACGCCAACATTGTCTCGCAGGACCATCATGCCCCTACCAAGACCCTGCATGCAATGCCGCTTGACTACCCAGAATCTGGCAATTGCCGACGCCGGGGTTTAGAGTTCTTCAGCACAGCCACAAGGCGCCACCCAAGCGCCACTCACGATAAAAGACACCTAGCCTGAATATCTACCCTGGCGGATGCGAACTGAAGGCCGGCGTGAATGACCTGGATTTTGTCCAAGCGGCAGAGACTAGCCTCAATCATCTGCCAGACATGAGCGAACTTGCAGCATTCCGTCTGACTCGACGCAACCTGGGACTCGGTCATGAGGCTCTCGGCGAATTTCATCTCAGGCTCGAGTTTGTTGACTTGGCCCAGCTTACTAGTGCCGTTGATCGAGACGCGACCCGCGCAGACTCCGTCGAGGCCTTCCACCACGCCTTCTGCAGCCTGATCACTAACGTCAGCTTGGCTTTACCTCTAGGCTTTACCTCTAGGCTTTACCTCTAGGCTTTACATCTAGACTTTCCAGATCCCACCAGGGTGGTACCTTAACCTTTCAGGTCATGCCGGTACCTCGCCATTGAATTCAGCTCAGCAGACTACGCACCAGACTCGCCGAACATCTCCAATAGCACACGCCAACCAACCCATCGCCTAAACTTGCCAGCCCGGGTCAGAATAGCCTGGCCAGACTGGCTGGCGCGATCAGGGAATCAGTAGTACCCGACCAATGGCCTGCCGGCTTTCGATATGCGTATGGGCTGCCGCGGCATCAGACAGTGCAAATTGCTTGTCGATAAAGACTTTTAATTCGCCGTTGGCCACCGCCTCGATATGCGCCTGAATCATGTTGTAGACACGGTCTGTACCAATCTCCGCGCCAAGAAACACCCCATGAATGTATTGATTCATGCCCATCAAGCCACTCAGGTCAAACTTCATGACCTCTCGGCCAGCATTGCCCACCGTGGTCACCCGCCCTCGATAGCCCATGGCTCGAATACTATTCTGCAGCACCTCACCGCCGATGGGGTCAACCACCAGGTTGACGCCTTGATTGTTGGTGATCCGCTTCACTTCAGCCAGCAGGTCCGATTCCACATAGTTGATACAGTGATCCACACCCACTGACGTCAGAAAATCCAGCTTGGCCTGACTGGATGCGGTCGAGATAACCGTCGCCCCCGCCCGCTTTGCTAACTGGATCGCCGCCAGCCCGACACCACCGGCGCCGCCCTGAATCAACACGGTTTCGCCCGCCTGCAAGCGCCCAAATTCAAACAGGCAATCGTCTGCGGTGCCGAATGGAATCGGTATGCAGGCACCCTCCTCAAGGCTCAGACTATCCGGTAGCAGCCAGGAACTCCTGGCAGCCACCGCCCGCAGAGCCGCATGAGAGCCATCAGCCCCTGAGGTCACGACCCGCTGTCCGACCTTGCGATCCTTGACCTCGCTGCCGACTTCGATGATCGTGCCAGCCGCCTGGTAACCCACCACATGGGGCTTTTTAGCTAAAGCACCACCGGCACGATTCAACAGATCACCGCCTTCGATACTGACCGCCTCAACGGCAATCAGAATACCCTGGGGGTGACAAACAGGGTCGGCAATCTCTTCATATTTCAGCACATCAGGGGTGCCTGTTGCATAATAAACAGCAGCTTTCATAGCATATTCCTTTCAGGTTCAGCGATACTGCAAAATCAAACGTGACACTCGAGATCCACTCGTCGGTATCAGGCTGACAGGGGTTTTCTTGTTCAATCTAGCCAGGATTCAGTCATGACGGCAACGTCATTCAGCGCCATTGAACAGGTAATGATTCAGGTTACCCACATGGCCATCGACATCTTGTTCTGCTGCCTCGAGGCGCGCGATCGTTTGCAGATGTACTTCGTCAGGACCATCATAGATGCGAAACGCACGGGCTCGACTGAAGGCCTGAGCAGCAGGAGTATCACCCGTCACACCCCGAGCGCCATAAATCTGGATGGTTCGATCGGCGATCGCCTGATAAATGCGCGACACAGCGACCTTGATCATAGAAATTTGTTTCCGCGCCGCCTTATTACCCACGGTATCCAGTAAATAAGCCGCACGCTGCACCAGCAGCCGAGACTGATCTAACTCGATACGCGACAAGGAGATGGCTTCCTGAGTCGAGCTGTACTCATCGATTCGCTTGCCGAAGGTTGTACGCTCGCGAGAACGCTTGACCATCAGACTGATCAACACTTCACACTCGCCGATGGCGCGCATACAGTGATGCAGACGCGCCGGGCCCAGTCGCGCCTGACCCATGGCAAAACCTGCGCCCTCACTACCCAGCAGGTTGCTGACAGGCACTCTGACATCCTTGAAGACCATCTCTGGATGCGTGTTGGTGTTTGAGTGATGGGAAAATACCGGCAGGTTTCTAATGACCTCAAAACCCGGTGAATTGGTGGGCACCAGCACGAGACTCTGGCGCTGCGACTTGGGCGCATCAGGAGACGTGACACCGACGACAATCAGCACTCGACAGTTTTCATGGGAGGCGTTGGAACCAAACCACTTCCGCCCATTAATCACATACTCATCGCCCTCGCGGACAATGCGAGTTTCCAGGTTTGCCGGATCCGAGGACGCAGCCCAGGGCTCCGTCATGGCAAACGAGGAACCTATCTGACCTTCCAGCAAGGGGGTAAGCCACTGGGTTTTTTGCTCAGCAGTGGCAAACAGCTGTAGCAATTCCATGTTGGGTACATCTGGGGCATGGCAGTTAAACACTCGTGAGGCCCACTCCAGCCGCCCTAACACCTCGGCCACAGCGGTGAACTCAAGGTTAGTACAGCGCATGCCGGGTTCATCGTCAGCCAGGCGCGGCAAGGCCATGTTCCACAAACCCAGCGCTCGGGCTTCAATCTTTAGCTGTCGCTCAATCTCAGGCTCAGCCACCCCAGCGCTGGCCTGAGCATGCCAGAGCGCATTATTTGGCAGCACCCGCTCATTAAAAAACTGCGCTACTTGATCACGTAACTGTAAAGCCCGGGACGGTAACTCAAACACAACATCACTCCTGTATCAAAACGACCTGGGCATCTTCAATACATGTTCGGCAACGAAGCTCAGAATTAAGTTGGTTGAGATGGGGGCTATCTGATACAGCCGAGTCTCGCGGAACTTACGTTCAATGTGATATTCCTTGGCGAAGGCGAAACCACCAAATGTTTGCATACACACGTCACCGGCGCGCCAGGATGCTTCAGACGCTAACATTTTTGCCATATTCGCTTCAGCGCCACAGGCTAACCCCTCGTCAAACATCTTGGCGGCTTTCTCGACCATCAGCCAAGCGGCTTCGATATCTGCATAGCAACGTGCAATGGGAAACTGCACACCCTGGTTCATACCAATGGGTCGGCCGAAGACTTCTCGCTCTGACGCATATTTACTGGCCTTATCGACGAAGTAGCGGCCATCACCCACGCATTCGGCGGCAATAAGAATACGCTCGGCGTTCATACCATCGAGAATAACCTTGAAACCCTCACCCTCTTTGCCCAACAGATTCTCGGCGGGGATCCGCAGATCATCAAAAAACAACTCACAGGAATGATGATTGATCATGGACTCAATGGGCTTGATGGTCAGGCCATTGTTCACCGCAGTACCCAGGTCGACGATAAACGCCGACAGACCCTCGGTTTTCTTCTTCGTCTGTTCTTTCGGCGTCGTTCGCGCCAACAACACCATCAGGTCAGAATGTTCGATTCGACTGATCCAGACCTTCTGGCCATTAACCACATAATCGTCTCCATCCCGGCGAGCAAAGGTTTTCAGACTGGTGGTATCGGTTCCCGTGGTGGGCTCTGTGACGCCAAAACTCTGCAGGCGCAATTCACCGGCAGCGATCTTCGGCAGGTAATACTGTTTCTGGGCTTCGCTGCCATGTCGCAGCACCGAACCCATCACATACATCTGGGCATGACAGGCGCCAGCATGGGCGCCGGAGCGACACACTTGCTCCATCACTACCGAGGCTTCCATCACACCCAGACCGGCACCGCCGTACTCTTCAGGGATCAGCACTGTGAGAAAGCCTGAGTCGGTTAACTCCTTGACGAAGGCCGTTGGGAAACCGCGGGTGCGGTCTAACTCCAACCAGTAGTCTTCACCATAGCTTTCACATAGTTGCTTTACAGATTCACGGATGCTGCCCAGATCACTGGCTGTCGACATAAGGATTTCTCTTCTTGGCTCATATTCAGATCGATCTATCATAGCGAAAATGCCCACCTAAAACAGTCCGACTGCCGAGGAAATTAAACCTGCATCAACGCCGCTGATGATTTCCCGAGGTTGGCGGCGCTTGACCCAGAACGATCAACTGCAGGTTGACTGAGTATGAAGCAGCAAAACAACTTTCCTGGCTTTTGAATCCATCTCCTGGGTATAGTTAACGCCTGGTCTGCAGTCATGAACAGTCGTGAACCGTCATGAACAGTCATGAACCACTGTAAACCGTCTGGACCCTTACATAAGCCCGCGATTTCGGAGTCACTATGCAGCAATGGCAGATAGGCAAGGTTAAGGTCACCCGCGTGGTGGAAATGCAAGTGGCTGGTGGCACGCGATTTCTGCTACCCCAGGCGACACCAGAGGCAGTGGCCGACATCGATTGGCTCAAACCCCACTTCGTCGATGCCAGCGGCAA
>JABBAY010000076.1 GCA_018607725.1 K189A clade bacterium | reverse complement strand
TACAGGCAGGTACAGGCAGGGCGTAGAGCGATCCTTAACCTATCGATCGCCCCTACTTTGATGCGCGTCCCGCGGGAAGACATAACCCAGGAATAAACAGCCGAGCGCGACTAAACATGATAGATAACCTACTCAACAGTTTAAATATCGGCATCCTCACTGTAGATCATCAACTGCAGCTAACTTATATCAACTCCGCCGCCGAAAGCCTGATGCGAGTATCATCGGCTCGCGCTCTGGGGCACTCCATTCGCGAAATACTCCAAAATTCAGCGGAACTGGAGTCCGTCGCCTACGATGCGATGCAGAGTGGCCAACCCTATACCCGCCACCGCGCTGAACTTCTTCTATTTGATGGACAAAGCCTGACGGTAGATTACACGGTAACACCCACCAGTGATGGTGAATGGCCCAGCTTGGTGATCGAGCTCTACGCCATGGATCGCTACCTGCGGATCGATCGAGGTGAGGCGCTGCGTGGCCACCAGGAAGCCACCCGGCAAATGATTCGAGGCCTGGCCCACGAAATCAAAAACCCTCTCGGCGGCATCAAAGGCTCGGCTCAGCTCCTCGCTCGAGAGCTGAATGACCCACACTATACGGAATACACCGACATTATTGTCACAGAAACTGATCGTTTGACGACCTTGGTAGACCGCCTCCTCGGCCCTAAAACTGCGCCCAAACCAGTCATGAAAAACATCCACGAATTGCTTGAGCGAGTCAGGATCCTGATCGAGTTGGAATCCGCCTCGTCATTCAGGATTGACCGCGATTACGATCCCAGTATTCCCGAGATCGAACTCGACCCAGAACTCATGATTCAGGTATTTTTAAATATTGCGCGCAATGCAATGCAGAGCCTTACCGAGATTAAACAACCCGCATTACGCTTTAAAACCCGTACCGAACGCCAATTCACTATCGGCACTCGATTACACCGAATCGTGACTCGAGTTGACATCATCGACAACGGCCCCGGCATACCCCTATCGCTGAAGGATCAATTGTTTTTCCCCATGATCAGTGGTCGTCCGGATGGTACCGGGCTAGGCCTCTCCTTTGCCCAGTCAATCGTGCAAAAGCATCAGGGCTTGATTGAATTTGAAAGCGAGCCAGGCAGAACCCAATTCTCAATAATCCTACCGATGGAACAACTTTAATGATGGTAACCAACACAGTCTGGGTGGTTGATGATGAACGGTCGATTCGTTGGGTGCTCGACAAGGCACTGACCCAGGCCGAACTGAACGTGACCTGCTTCGAAGACGGTCAGTCATTGCTGAACAGACTCGAAGCTGAACAGCCGAATGCTATCATCAGCGATATTCGAATGCCGGGTATCGATGGGCTGGATTTGTTGCAGCGAATCAAGGAGATCTGGCCCGACCTGCCGGTGATTATCATGACCGCGCACTCGGACCTGGATAGCGCCGTCGCATCGATTCAGGGTGGCGCCTTCGAATACCTGCCCAAACCCTTTGAGGTTGATGAGGCCGTGGCCATCGTCCAGCGGGCTATTCGTCAAGCTCAGGAGAAGCAACCCGCCGAAAAACCTGAAGCCATCATCAGCTCTGAGATCATCGGTAAAGCGCCCGCCATGCAAGAAGTTTTTCGAGCGATCGGCCGACTCTCAAAATCCAGCGTCACCGTGCTAATCAACGGTCAATCAGGCACTGGCAAGGAACTCGTCGCCCTCGCCCTCCACAAGCATAGCCCCCGCGCCAACAAAACCTTTATCGCGCTAAATATGGCCGCCATACCTCACGACTTGATCGAGTCCGAGCTGTTCGGTCACGAACGCGGCGCCTTTACCGGCGCCAGTCAATTACGTAAAGGGCGTTTCGAGCAAGCGGACCAGGGAACCTTGTTCCTTGATGAAATTGGCGATATGCCCGCCGAAACCCAGACGCGCTTGTTGCGCGTCCTGTCAGACGGCGAATATTATCGCGTTGGTGGCCATATACCCCTGCAAGCAGACGTTCGTATTATTGCCGCGACCCACCAGAACCTCGAAAGCCTGGTACAACAGAACCGCTTCCGCGAAGATCTGTTCCATCGTTTAAATGTGATTCGCATTCACATCCCGACACTTCAGGAGCGCCAAGGTGACATTCCCCTACTGGCAAGTTATTTTCTGCAAGAAGCTGCTCGAGAACTCCACGAGGACGCCAAGATACTCAAACCCGAGACTAGCCAATATCTAACCGGCCTGCCGTGGCCCGGCAATGTTCGCCAGCTGGAAAACTTTTGTCGCTGGGTGACCGTAATGGCAACCGGTCGCGAGATCGCCATTGACGACTTACCCCCAGAATTGCGCGAGGCAGGCCAGCAGCCAGCGCCTGGCGAAAACTGGGAGCGCGCACTTAGCCACTGGGCAAGTCGCAAACTGGCGCAACCGAATGTTGATGGCAGCCGCCTGCTGGATGGCGCCTTACCCGCTTTTGAGAGAATCGTCATTGCGGCGGCTTTGAAACAAACTGGCGGACGTAAACGGGATGCAGCACAGCTGCTCGGTTGGGGCCGAAACACCCTGACCCGCAAGATCACCGAACTAGGCTTGAACGCTGCCACAGGATCCCTTGATACGCCAGACCAACAGAGCCAACAGGACCAAGACTTGAGCCTCAACTAGGCTGGCCATCGCACTCACTGCAGCCCCAACCGGCCTTGCGGTGACCGCTGTCGAATAAAAAAAGCAGACCCAGCAAGTGTTAGAAATATAATCCTGGCCAGACCCGTGTAGACTGCCAACTTGATCGAAACGCCCCGCTCAGGCACGACCCCAAGGAGATATTAGGTTGGTTGCTGTTGCATTGTTTGAACCCGAAATACCACCCAACGCTGGCAATATTATTCGTCTGTGCGCCAACACGGGTAGCCCGCTGCATATGATCCGACCCTTGGGGTTTGAGCTGGATGACAAGCGCCTTCGTCGAGCCGGCCTCGACTATCACGAGTGGGCCAGTATTGAGACCCACGATTCTTTTTCGGCCTTTCGAGAAAAGATATCTCAGGGTCGAATTCTAGCGATAACAACCAAGGGCCAAACCCGCTACGCCGACGTTCAATTCCTCGCCGACGACATACTCCTGTTTGGACCCGAGACCCGCGGCTTACCCGCAGCTATCCTCGAGGCGCTGCCCGAGGACCAACGGTTGCGCATTCCCATGCTGCCCGGCAGTCGCAGCATGAACCTCGCTAATGCGGTCTCCGTCCTGGTCTATGAGGCTTGGCGGCAACAGGGGTTTAGTGACAGCCAATAGGGCCTGCGATCAGCGCAACTACGAAAATCAGTTAACAATCTTGTCATTGGACTCTGCCGCTGGCGCAGATTGCTGGCGAGACTGCTCATAAATCGCCTCGAAATTAACCGGCGCTAGCATTAACGGCGGAAAACTGCCCTTAATCACCAGCGAGTCGATCGCCTCACGGGCATAGGGAAACAGAACACTGGGGCAAAAGCTGCCCAATGTTTTCGCGATCACAGCATCATCCATACCTTTGACAAGAAAAATGCCCGCTTGCTGCACTTCAGAAAGATAGACAACCTCGCCATCCTCCTTCTTCACCGTGACTGTCACGCTTAACACCACCTCATATAAATCCGTACCCACAACTGAGTGATGGGAATTCAGCTCGAGATTGACTGCTGGCTTCCACTGCCAAACAAACGCGTCTGGCGACTTGGGTGATTCAAAGGACATGTCTTTGATATAAATCCGTTGCAGGGCAAATTGCGCGCCGCCACTTGCTGTTGCTTGCTCACTCATTTACCGACTCCTTCACCACTATTAGCTAACATATCATCTAGCAACCCACGCCGATCCAATCCAACCAGCTCATCACAACCACCGATGTGCTCTTTGCCGATCCAAATCTGCGGCACTGAGGTAGCCCCGGCGGCCTTGATCATTTCCTGGCGCAATGCGGCATTACCATCAATCGCGATATCCTTGAACTTAACATTCTTCCGCTTGAGCAATGCCTTGGCATGAACACAAAAGGGGCAAAACCGCGTACTATAGATAACAACATGACTCACAATGACACACCTCTCCTTGATCCGAACAGTCACCGATGACTGTCAGTCTTTGACAACCGGCAGGCTTGAGGCCGACCATTCGCCCATACCACCACCTAGCCGATGAACTTTCTCAAAACCTAGGGTTTTCAATTTGCCACCGATACCGCTTGCATGCTGGCCCATCTTGCAGACCACAATAATCGGTCGATCTTTGAATTTTTCAAGCTCCACCGCGCGCTTATCAAAATTGCTAACAGGTATATTCACCGCGTCCACGATATGTCCGGCGCTGAAATCCTTGCTATCGCGCACATCCAAAATCACTGCGCTGTCCCGATTAACCAGGTTAACCAAGGTGTTGGTGGTAATTGAGTTACCCCCCCGTTTACCTTCATTCACCATGAAAGCAAACACCAGGGCGACAAACAGCCCTATCAGCAGATAATGATTACCAATAAATTCAAATACTTGCTCTATCATGGACTCTCGTCGCTGTTATGTTGCACGGTTGTTAATCAACCAGCACCTATGAAGAGGCACTGGAACAAAAATAAGTCGCGAAGTATACACCAAAGGACGTAAAATTCACTTTCCTCGCACCAGGCCAACAATTTCATGACTAAAAAAGTACCTTACGCCCTGATTATCCTCGACGGCTGGGGCGAACGAGACGCCATCGACAGTAACGCGATAAAACTCGCTAAGACCCCGGTTCTCGATCAACTGCAGAAAACTCGGCCTCACTGCCTGATTTCGTGCTCTGGCGAAGACGTTGGGCTGCCTGCCGGGCAGATGGGCAATTCAGAAGTCGGACATATGACCCTCGGCGCCGGCCGAGTCATTGATCAGGACCTAACCCGTATCAACAAAGCTATCGCTCAAGGTGATTTTTTTAAAAACGCCGTTCTCATGGAATCCATGGATCAGCTTGTCGCCACCGGTAACGCCCTGCATATCATGGGACTGCTGTCGCCCGGCGGCGTTCATAGTCATGAAGACCAAATGCAGGCAGCCGTCAGAATGGCCTTTGAGCGCGGTTTACAGGCCGTCTACGTGCATGCCTTTCTCGACGGTCGAGATGTTCCACCAAAAAGCGCCGAGGCGTCACTGGCCAACATGCAAGCCTACATCGACAACCTGGGCCACGGCGGCATCGCCTCCGTTGTTGGACGCTATTACGTTATGGATCGTGACGATCGCTGGGAGCGGGTTGAACCGGCTTATAACCTGTTAACTCTGGGCCAAACAGACTATCAGTTCGATTCCGCTGTCGCGGCCTTACATGCCGCTTATGCACGCAACGAGTCTGATGAATTTGTCAAACCCAGTGCAATTCTGCAAGACGGTCAAGTTGTGAAGATGGCCGCCGGTGATGGCGTATTGTTTATGAACTTTCGCGCCGATCGTGCCCGCGAACTAAGCCGCGCTTTTGTTGATCCTGACTTCACTGGATTCCCACGCCAAGCTCAACCAGCACTGCAATCCTTTGTCACTCTCACTCAATATGCCGACGACATCTGCGCGCCCTGTGCTTTTGGTCCGAGCGCAGTCACCAACAGCTTAGGTGAATACGTCGCGAATCTCGGCAAAACCCAATTGCGACTTGCTGAAACGGAGAAATACGCCCATGTCACCTTCTTCTTCTCCGGTGGACGAGAGGCCGAGTATGCCGGTGAAACTCGCCGTCTGGTGCCCTCGCCTCGAGTTGCCACTTATGATCTGCAACCGGAGATGAGCGCTCAACAGGTGACCGATGAATGCATTAGCGGGATTACAAGCGGTGACTATGACCTGATTGTCTGCAATTTTGCCAATGGCGATATGGTCGGCCACACAGGTAACCTCGACGCCGCAATTCAAGCAGTAGAATTCGTCGATAGCTGCATCGGCCGCGTCGTCGACGCGCTATCCAGCGTGGGTGGTCATTGCCTGATCACCGCTGATCACGGTAACGTTGAACAGATGAGCGATCCATCAACGGGCCAGGCGCACACCGCCCATACCTCGGAGCAAGTGCCACTGATTTATGTTGGCAGTGAAACTATTCAACTGGCACAATCGGCTGGCAAGTTAACTGATGTTGCACCGACCCTGTTGTCGATTATGCACTTGCCTGTGCCGCCGGAAATGACTGGCCACTCATTGGTTCTGAGCGAACAGGCCCAGACTGCCAAACGTTAGCTCGCCACTTCTCCACCTTAACACGAGCACTATAAGTACTATGAGCAGCCCGCTTTTGATCAGTATGGTATTAAGTCTTGCCCTTGGCCTTGGCTTGCTGTTTCCTGCCACCGTGTCGAGTGCAGAAAACGATCCGAAGATACTCGAACAAAAGCTGTCAGATCTTGAAGTCGAGATCAGCAAATTCAAACAATTGCTGGACAAGACCAACAGCCAACGCTCGTCACTGGAGGACAACCTTCGAACCAACGAGAAGGCGATCAGCGAACTCCTCAAGAAAATCGAGCAAATGCAGCAAGAGATCCACCAGGGCGAAACCACGATAAACACGCTGCGCCAAGAAAAATCTGGCCTCGAAACGGCCCGGTTACAGCAACAGAACTATCTGATCACACAACTCAGAGCGGCCTATGAGATCGGCAACCAGCCCTACATGAAAGTGCTGCTGAATCAAGAGGACCCCAGCCAGCTCGACCGAATGCTAACCTATTATCAATACTTCAGCCGGGCTCGAGCCGAGCAAATTGCTCGTTACCGGGGCACTATCGAACAGCTCAATCAAGTAACTGGCAACCTTGAAGCCGAAAACCTGGGGTTACAACAGAATCGGGCACTGCTGCTTACCCAGAAGCAACAATTGCAATTGGTCCGAGTCGACAAACAACAATCCCTGACTGAGCTCAAGCTCGAGATTGCTTCAACCGGCTCGGAAATTCAAAAATTGAGTCAAAACCGCCAGGAGCTCGAAGCACTGCTGGAGAAAATCAATAGTAGCATCGCAGCTTTGCCGTCACCCACCGATATGGTCAGCTTCGAAAGCCGCAAGGGCAAAATGCAACTGCCCGTGGCCGGCAAGATCCTCAGTAGCTATGGCAGTCAGCGCAGCAATGCTAAGCTGAAGTGGCGTGGTATTTTAATAGAGGCCAAGGAAGGTGATCCGGTTTACGCTATTCACTATGGCAGAGTCATATTTTCTGACTGGCTAAGAGGCTTCGGGCTGATGATGATCATCAGCCACGGCGACGGCTATATGTCTCTGTATGGCCATAATCAGGTACTTTATCGAGAAACTGGCGACTGGATCAGCGCCGGCGACAACATTGCCAGCGTCGGTGATAGCGGCGGCCAAAATCAAGCGGGTCTGTATTTCGAGATCCGCCACAGCGGCAAACCCACGAATCCACAACAATGGTGCCAGGCCCGCAGCAAACACGCGGCGTGAGATTATCGACAGTGTATCCCGGGCCGAACGCGCTCGCGGCCCGAGCCCTGCGCTTGATATCTGACACGGCCATCACCATTGAAGAGTGTAGGATGATCCTATACCGATAAGATAAGACGCGCCCAGGCGCGATGTAACCATTTACTATTAGCCATTTACTATTAGCCACGTACTGTTAGACAAGTACTGTTAGATAAGCACTGTTCGACAAGTACTAGGAGAGGCAGATGTTAAACACCCACCAGAGCATTCGAGTGCTGGCGTTCACTGGACTGGCGCTGATGCTCAGCGCAGCCTCAGCCACGGACACCGAGGCTGACCCAACGCCCGATACTGAGCAGGCGCTACCGGCCCGGCTGCCCCTGAACGAATTACGCGTTTTTGCCGAAGCCTTCGATCGCGTCAGTAGCGCCTATGTCGAGGAAATTGACGATCGCACACTGCTCGAAAACGCCATCAAGGGCATGTTGTCGCAGCTTGATCCTCATTCAGCCTATCTCGATCGCGATTCTTTCTCTGATTTACAGGAAGATACCACGGGCAACTATGGTGGTGTCGGACTCGAGGTGAGCATGGAGGATGGATTTATCCGCATCATCTCACCCATGGATGGCACGCCCGCCGAGAAGGCCGGGGTCAAACCTGGCGACTTGATCGTGCAACTCAATGACCAACCCATCAAGGGGATGAGCCTGGGAGATGCGATCGACGCGATGCGGGGCGAACCCGGCAGTACTGTCAGGTTGACCCTAATACGCGAAGGCACAGCCAAACCTTTTGAGGTCAGCCTGACCCGTGAGATCATCGCAGTCGCCAGTGTTCGCCAGAGAGTCCTGGACCCAGGCTATGGTTACATTCGAATAGCCCAGTTTCAAAGCAATACAGGCACCGAGGTCGAGGATGCCGTCACCGCTTTGACCGCGGAGGGTAAACTGCTTGGACTTGTCCTGGATTTACGCAACAATCCTGGCGGTATTCTGCAGTCGGCCGTCGCCGTCTCAGACGTCTTCATAGATGACGGCCTGATTGTCTATACGGCGGGTCGACTACCCAACTCTGACATGCGTTTCAGTGCCAGCACACCGGATGCCACCAACGGCACACCCATCGTTGTACTGGTCAATGAGGGAACTGCCTCGGCCTCGGAAATTGTTGCCGGTGCCCTGCAGGATCACCACCGCGCGATCATCATGGGAGTCAACACCTTCGGTAAGGGCTCGGTGCAAACCATTCTGCCGCTGAATAATGAAAAAGCCATTAAACTCACCACAGCATTATATTACACGCCAAACGGGCGCTCCATTCAGGCCGAGGGCATCGTTCCAGACATCTGGGTTGACCGCTCAACCGTCACTCCGGAGAAACAGAATCAGTTCAGCATCAAAGAAAAAGATCTGCCGGGTCATTTGCTCAACGGTGAGCACCCGAAGACATTGCCCGCCGAAGTCTACGAGATGGAACTGGCCACCAGTGACTATCAATTGCACGAGGCCTTGGTCTTGCTCAAGGGCATCAATATCCTTGCCGCCAAGGTACAACCACCACAAGGATAAGCGATCCCGTGTCGAGTCTTGCACAGCTAATATTTTTGCTCACCGCCCTAGTCGGCGGTAGCGCCGCAGCTGCGGAGCAACCACACGACACGGCCTACATCGCGATTATCATTGATGATCTAGGCAACCACTTGGGGCGCGGTCAAACGGCTATCGCGCTCCCCGCTAAGCTGACCTACGCCATATTACCCCATGCGAACTACACGCATCAGCTTGCTGAACTTGCCCATCTAGGCGGCAAAGAGGTGATGCTGCATATGCCTATGGCTAACCTCGGACACAAACCCATGGGCCCAGGCGGCTTGACTCAGCATCTGACGGAAACGGAATTTTATCAGACCCTTGAGCAGGCCATTGAACAGATTCCACATCTCAAGGGCATCAATAATCATATGGGCAGTCAATTGACCCAGCAGACCCAGCAGATGAACTGGCTCATGTCGCAGATCAAACAGCGCCAGCTTTACTTTATTGATTCAAGGACCACCGCCGATACCGTTGCCTTGGCCGCAGCCAGCGCACGTCAGATTCGCTCGTCAAGTCGCGACGTATTTCTCGACAATGACCCGACGTTTGACGGCATTGATCAGTCGTTCAAAATATTACTGGCGAAAGCCCGTCGTGATGGCACCGGGATTGCCATTGGCCACCCGCACCAAGCCACGTTAGATTATCTGGCCATGGTCATACCCGGACTGGCGGCACAGGCAGTGGAATTAATTACCGTCTCGGCCTTAATCCAGCGGCGGCAAGCACATGCCTTGCAAGTCGCCTTGGATGCCAGCTCTTATGGGCTGAATCCCATAGAATAACGGGTTCGTGTCAGGCGTTCTTGCGAGTCAGGGCGATCGCCTCTGCCAGGTCCAGTGTGCCTTCGTAAATTGCGCGACCGGTAATCACGCCGGTGATTCCGCCGTTGATCTTCGCACCGACTTCCAGCAAGGCCATGACATCTCGAATATCCGTAACACCACCAGAAGCGATGATGGGCACTGAGACAGATTCAGCAAGCTCTCGAGTCGCGCGCATATTAATCCCGCCCATCATGCCGTCTTTACCGATGTCCGTATAAACGATCGACTCGATGCCATCACTTTCAAACAGCAAGGCCAGGCTCTTAACCGAGATATCGGTCACCTCTTTCCAGCCATTCTTGGCCACCATGCCATGCAGGCCATCCAGCCCCACCATGATATGACCGGGGAAGTGCTGGCACATAGAACCCACAAACTCGGGCTCTTCTACCGCCTTGGTACCAATGATCACATAATCAACACCCGCATTAAGGTACGACTCGATCACCTCGGGGCTACGAATACCGCCACCCAATTGAATCGTCAAACCCGGGTGATTGGCCGCGATCGTGGCAATCAGAGCGTGGTTGACCGGGTACCCTTCAAAGGCTCCATCCAAATCAACCAAATGCAGCCGCTCCGCACCCTGGCTGACCCAGCGGTCCGCTATGCCTACAGGGTCATCGGAATAGGTGGTCGACTCTTCCAGTCGCCCCTGCTTAAGATTGACGACCTTACCATCCTTAAAATCAATTGCCGGAATAATCTGCACTACAAGGTTCCTTTTGTCGACGGCATAATGTCGCCCATCCGTTGATCCAGCTCCAGCGCCATACGCAGAGATCGACCGAACGCCTTGAAGATCGTCTCAATCTGGTGGTGGGTGTTTTCACCGCGCAAATTATCAATATGTAATGTCAGGTTCGCGTGATTCACAAAGCCATGAAAAAACTCGCGGAACAAATCAACGTCAAAACCACCCACACTGGCACGGGTGAAATCCACGTAATATTCCAAACCCGGACGACCAGAGAAGTCGATAACTACCCGCGACAGCGCTTCATCAAGTGGCACATAGGCATGCCCATAACGCCGAATACCGCGCTTATCACCCATCGCTTGATTGAATGCCTGACCGAGTGTGATGCCGATATCCTCCACAGTATGGTGAGCATCGATATGCAAGTCACCTCGGGCATTGACCTGAATGTCGATCAGCCCATGACGGGCGATCTGGTCAAGCATATGCTCGAGAAACGGCAAGCCCGTATCGAAACTCGACACGCCTGTGCCGTCCAGGTTGATGCTGCAACTGATCTGAGTTTCGAGGGTGTTTCGGTCTACTTGTGCTTTGCGCTCTACCACTGCCATGCCCACTCGCCTTCTGTCGAAATCGGGGCATTATACGGTATTTACAGCAGTGCGCCATTGGGCAGATAACGGTTATCTGTATTCGTCTTGACCCATTGCCTTAGTACAGGCGTGAATGCCCCCCTTTGCTTGAGGATTCGAACCAGGTAGATCACCGGCGACTGCTTACCGCCATCCCATCCCGGCAACTGCATTTCTGCCAGCGTGAAGAACCGGACTAGACCGATCAACTCCTCGTCGCTAAGCGCCGTTGCCACCTGCCACGGCGCCTCGTCGAGGCGCATAAGACGCCCGTCATCACTGATTTGGGCAGCCGTCAAACTGGCAGCCAAATTCTCCAGCGCCCCATCGGTCAGCACCGCGTAGGCCTTCAAGTCATCCAGGCTCAACCCTTGCTCGGCAGCACCTTTAGCCGGTTCCCAAACACCAATCGTCATGTTTAGCGCCTCTTCTTGGGTAAAGCGGCAAAGTCACCGGCACGTTGTGCTTTATTGGCAGCAATCGCCTCCACCATTTCCTCGGTCTGCAAGAAACTCGCATTCCAGATGCCAATATAGTCCAAGCTATCTGCCGTCGAGTGATCCCGCGAATAATTGATCATGCGCTTTGAACCATAAACCGCCAGCGGTGCGTTAGCGGCGATCTCCCTGGCAACCTCCAAGACCGCCTCGAGCATGGTGTCCTGGTCGGCAAATACGCGATTCACAAGACCGGCCTGATGCGCCTCGGCAGCGGTCATGCGGCGTCCCGTGTAAGCCAATTCACGCACAATGCCTTCTGGAATGAGCTTCACCAAACGTGGAAACGTGCCCACGTCTGCGGTCATGCCGATTTTCACCTCAAATACCGTGAAAAAGGCATTCTCAGTAGCGTAGCGGATGTCGCAGGCGGTGATAAAGTCCATGCCACCACCGATACACCCGCCCTGAATGGCCACAAGCACCGGAATCCTGCAGTCTTCCAAACAACTGAAGGTATTCTGCATACGCTTCACCATTCGATAGAAACTCTCGCCGTGACTTCGACTCTGCTTCGGATCGGTTTTGAGCGCCTGACTATCGCCAGTGATGAAGCTCCCAATATCCAACCCCGAGCTGAAATGGGGCCCTGTGGACGAGATAACAATGACACGTGCTTTGCTGTTGTCATCAATATCGTTGACGATCTCAGGCAACTCATCCCAAAATTCGGCATTCATGCTATTACGCTTTTCCGGTCGGTTCATGCGGATATGGGCAATATTATTGTCAATACTGACATCAAAACAGGTAGGACTCATAAGTGATCTATTCCATCAAAAGCGTTGCATCGCGCCAGCCCTTGTTGCTGCCGCGAATGATTTTGGTTAAGCCTTAGCTCTACCAAGGCAGGGCTAAGGCCGAGTTCAGACTACACGTCATCGTCACCCAGCTTAACCAGCATTTTGCCGGTATTTTCACCTTGCAACAGGCCGATGAACGCCGCCGGCGCATTTTCAATACCGTCAAAAATCGTCTCCTGGTACTTCATCAAACCGGCAGCCATCCAGGCCCGCATGTCCGCCAAAAATTGTGCGCGGATGCCATCGAACTCGTACACCACAAAACCCTTCATTGTGACCCGGTTATAGATCATATTCGATAGTGTCGTCACGCCTTCAGAGCGCGCGCCTTTGTTATTGTAGGCAGAGATCATGCCACAGACTGGAATACGTCCTAAGGGCCGCATCTGACCCACAGCTGCGTCCAAGTGCGCACCACCAACATTTTCAAAATACACATCAATACCTTCCGGTAGTGCCACGTGCAGCTCTTTACGAATATTACTGGTCTTATAATTGAAGGCGTAATCAAAGCCCAGCTCTTGGGTCAGATAATTGACCTTCTCATCGGATCCACAGCTACCCACGACCCGGCAGCCTTTGATCTTGGCAATTTGGCCGACGACACTACCTACGGCCCCGGCTGCCGCCGAAACAAATACATTCTCACCAGCCTTAAGCTCACCGGTAACCAGCAAACCGCCATAGGCCGTCAATCCGGTCGTTCCCAACACATGAAGGTGGGCGGTTAAGGGTTCATTTTCTGGTTCAATAATCTCCAATCCCTGACCGTTTGACAGGCACCATTCACGAAATCCACCGCGGTGCATGACATAGGTTCCCGCGGGGTAACCATCAAGCTGACTCTCGACGATTTTTCCCAGCGCACCAGCGGTCATGACCTCATCGAGTTTAGTCTGCCCATTTGTCAGTGGCGGCCGCATGGCTGGGTCAACTGACATATACAGATTTTTTATCAGGACCTGGCCTGGGCCAGTTGCTGGCAGAGGATTCTCCACCAATCGAAAGTTCGCCTCGGTGGGCAATCCTTCCGGGCGAGAAGCCAGATGAATTTCACGATTAGTCTGTCGCGTACTGGCTTGATGATTGGCTGTCGCCACGGGTTTGCTCCTCATTGAATGCGAAAGCCGAAGTGAAACATTTTTGGAAGGTCAAAGACAAGCTGTTTAGGGATGCCATCGAGTTTCGAGGATCGCCAGCTGGTCGCTGGCAGCTGTTTATACCAGTTGCGATTTAATAGACTGCTCGCAGAGCCATGACGCGCATCCGCGGGTAATAAGCAACGGCTAAAGGAACCTTTAATGGCCATAACAGAGAGTTTTTTTGACACCTTTATGCCACTGATCGTCAGCCTGGCTCTGGCAGTGCTGAGCCTCAGCCTGGCGCATTATTGGCTGCTTGCGCGCGAACCAAATCTTGGCAGCGAAGCACGCTTGCCACGCCAGATCATCATGCTGGTGTGTACGGTGGCCGCGATTATTCTAGCAGTGATAGTCGCACCGCTGACAGAAGGCACTCGAAATCAAATTCTCAGCATCATCGGTCTCGGCATATCCGCCGTGATTGCCTTTTCATCCACCTCGTTTGTCACCAACTTTATGGCGGCCATTACCTTGCGCGTCACTAAGCCTTTTAACATCGGCGATTTCGTCACCGTCGGCGACTACTTCGGTAAGGTTTCGGAACGTGGACTGTTCGATACCGAAATTCAGACCGAGAACCGCGAACTCGTATCTATTCCGAACAGTCTGTTTATTCTGACCCCCGTCAAAGTCACCCGTCGCTCGGGTGTGATTATTTCCAGCACCTTGTCGCTGGGCTATGACATCCATCACGCCAAGGTTGAGCCACTGCTGCTCCTCGCCGCCCGCGCTGCTGAACTCGACGATCCTTATGTGCAGATTCTAAGCTTGGACGATTTCTCTGTCTGCTATCGCGTCAGCGGTATGCTGCTCGATGTCAAAACACTGCTCACCAGCCGCTCGAAGCTCAATCAGTGCGTGCTCGACAGTCTGCACCGTAGTCAGATAGAGATTATGTCGCCAACAGTGACCCGGCATATTAACCAGCCGCTCGATATGAAGCAGATACCTGCAGACACCAGACTGGCAACGGCACCGGCACAATCGGCCGCCGAGGATATCGCCTTCGACAAAGCCGATCGCGCCCAAGCCAACGAGTTGCAGCAACAGAATCTTAACCGCGAAATTGAAGAACTCACGAACCAATTGAAACAGACGGCGGGCCTGGCGCCCGGCGCAAAGGCTGGCATTGAGGCCTTAGTAGCACAACTGCAGGCTGAACTGGCGGAAATATCCAAACAACCGGAAACCGATGAAACCTGAAACAAAGAATCTAACACCCGTTCACAGCAACCAAGAAGGTCATCAAATTGAAGCCGATCAATAAGCCCGACAAACCATTCCCCAGCGCCGCAGAGGATGTTAAACACACTCGCGAAACCCAGTTGGCAACACCCCAGTCCAGCTCACCATCCTATCGCCTAGCCTATGCCGACGATGACTTCATTCTTACCCATGAGATGCGCCCGGTACGGCTATTACTGGAGTTATCTAAGCCCGAACTCACCCTCAACGAGCATGATATCAATCATACGATCGTGATCTTCGGTAGCGCCCGAATCTTGTCACCGGAAGTTGCCGCGGAAATGCTCCGCGCCATCGCCGAACGATTGAAAGCCAACCCTGCCGATGAACAGCTACTGGCCGAGCAACGCCAAGCTTTGCGAACCGCCAAAAGAGTGCGTTATTACAATGAGGCGCGCTTGCTCGCTGAAAAAATTACGCGGGAATCCTGCGCGCACAATTTACCCCGTCTGCATATCATTACTGGCGGTGGCCCAGGCATCATGGAAGCCGCCAACCGAGGCGCCGCCGACGCTGGCGGAGAATCCATCGGATTAAATATCACCTTGCCCCACGAACAAAAACCTAACGGCTATATTACCCCAGCACTGTGCTTCCAATTTCATTACTTCGCGATCCGTAAGATGCATTTTTTACTGCGCGCTCAGGCATTAATCGTCTTTCCCGGCGGCTTTGGCACCCTTGACGAGCTGTTTGAAACGCTGACCTTGATTCAAACCCAAAAAATTAAAGCCCTGCCGATCATTGCCTTCGATCGTGATTACTGGGAATCCCTGTTGAATTTTGACCTGTTAGTGGACGAAGGTATGATCAGTCCCGCCGATCGAGATTTAATCCAATTCGTGGAGTCAGCAGATGAGGCCTGGAGTATTGTCAGAGACTATATTCAGGACAACAGCGAACGTTACTCGGATGCCGACGCGCGCAGACCCGGCAATCAGTAATCGCACCCGAAAATTTGCCGAAGCGAGTACTTTGCGCGCTGGCATTAATGAACTGATGATAAGCAGCTGATATTAAAACGTAATGGCTTCGCCCAGCTCAGGAATCAGCGCGCTGACCCCACATTCAGTGTCGAACTTGCCGGCTAAAGCTTGCAGCGCTTCAAGCTCACCGTGCACCAACACCAACCGTGGGCTATTGCCAAAGCTCTTGTACCAAGCCAGTAATTGGCTCTGACCCGCATGCGCGGAAAACCCTCCCAGCGTTTCAATTCGCGCCTTCACAGCGTATTCATCTTTGTAGAGTTTGATGTGCGGTGCGCCATCTACGATAATTCGCCCGAGGGTTCCCTGCGCCTGGTAGCCAATGAAGATCATGGTGTTGCGCTCTTGCCAGATGCGATGCTTGATGTGATGGCGAATCCTGCCGCCAGTACACATGCCACTACCGGCAATAATAATCGCGCCAGAAGAGACTTTATTGATCGCCATAGAATCTTCACTGGACTGGCTCAAGGTCAGGCTTGGCAGAAAACGCTGGAATGATTCTCGATCCGTCTCTCTGAGTTCACCGACGTCCGCCTCATCCAGCAACGCCAGCCATTCGTTGTAGACGCCCGTCACTTCAATCGCCATGGGACTGTCGAGATAGACTCGCCAATTATCGAGTTTGCCCTCACGGTGCAGCCGGCCGAGATAAAACAGAATCTCCTGAGTTCGACCTACAGCAAATGCCGGAATCATGACATTGCCATGCCGCGCCCAAGTATCAGCCAAGACTTGACAGAGTTGTTCGATGGTAGCCTCCATGGAACGGTGATTACGATTACCGTAGGTGCCTTCCATCAAGACCACATCAGCTTCGACCAAATTCGCCGGTGGTCGCATTAGCACCGAATCACTGTTACCCAGGTCACCAGAAAAAACCAGCGTCTTGGCCTTTCCCGCATCCGCGAGCTTGAGCTCAACGATAGACGAACCCAGAATGTGCCCCGCATCATGAAAAGTCAGAAACACAGAGCTGTTGAGCTGCAGGCCTTGGCCATATTCAGCCGGCTCACACAGGGCCAGCACCTGATCGACATCATGTTCATCATAAACTTCTTCGATGGGCTTCTTACCCCGCCGAACCCGCCGCAGGTTTTCATGCTCCAGATCTCGCCGATACAGCCCATAAGAATCCCGCAGCAGAATGGCTAACAGATCGGCAGTGGCTGCCGTACAGAAAATCGGCCCGGAAAAGCCCTGCCGCACCAGCCTCGGCAACAAACCCGAATGGTCCAAGTGAGCATGGGAAAGAATAACAGCGTCAAGTGTACGGGGATTGAACTTGAACTTTTCGGATTTGATGCGCCGAATATCATCACCGCCCTGGTGCATACCGCACTCAAGCAAGAACTGATATTCACCAGCTGATTCCAACAAATGACAAGATCCCGTCACTTCTTGTGCTGCACCATAAAACGTCAAACTTGGCATAAATTTCGGTGTCCGTGACAAAGCTCAATGATGCCCCCAACTGCTTCCCGATTTGCTCACTGTTAGCCGCAGGAGGCGCTTCAACTTTTCCAGCTTAGCCGGAACTTCAACCCGGCAGACTGCAACAGGTCAATGAACAACACGGGGAAACGCTAACATTGGTAAAAAATGACCAAAGGTTTAGGTGAGCAAGCCGACACCTAAACCTTTAGCCCATTGTTGTTCAAGGTCAACCCTGTCTAAATAACCATCAACCTCATCAGTCAGTGTCCAAGGTTCAATGGTCAAACTTGCGTCTACTAAAATCGACAAATCCACTGTTGAACCAGTCACTCGAGGGCGACCGGAACTTTCTAGCCAGACCGACCTCGACACCGCTGTCTCACCACTGGCTCTCGTCACTCACATCAGGCGCGGCGACCGATCCATGGAGGCCGAGTTTTTTCGGCGCTACTATACCGGCGTGAAACGCCACTTGGCACGCTACCTCTATAATCCCAGCCACGTCGACGATATCACTCACGACGCACTGCTGACGGTGTTGCTGCGACTGCGTACTAAAGGCATCGAGCAACCCCAGTTTCTCGATCGATTCGTGTATCAGACCGCAAAGTTTTCCTACTTTAGCTGGCTCCGAAGGCCAGCCAATCAGCCGGCTTTATTTGAGCCTCTCGAAGAACATCCAGACCCTATGGATATCGAGCAGCAGTTCATTAAAGCAGAGCAGCGACGCTTGCTTCATGAGCAAATCGACTTATTACGCACCAAGCGCGACCGAGAAATATTACGCCGGGCCTATATCCACGATGAAACCAAAACGGCCATGTGCGAAGCATTGGCCCTGACCACAGCTCACTTCGATCGGGTCATCTTTCGCGCGCGTGCGCGACTGAAACACAGGTTGGAATTGCAAGACTCTTTTAGCACCGCCCTGAAAGACAAAGTATCCTAGAGAAATACACGTTACGCGCCTATGCCACCCCCGCTTTATGCTAACGTCCGACCGTCAAAGCGCCAGAAACTCAAGAATGCTTAGCGCCATTGGCCTGCCAGAAAAACCAGAGTAGTATGGCTGATAATCTTTCGAAGGATCATCAGCATGGCGAACTTTGGCGTACAGATTTTTCCGACCGATCAAACCCTCCAGCCCATTGAACTTGCGCGCGCTGTAGAAGAGCGGGGGCTCGATTCGCTATTCTTTCCCGAGCACACCCATATCCCGGTGGCACGCACGACACCCTTCCCAGGTGGCACCCCTTTACCTGAATGGTACTGGCGCACTCATGACCCCTTCACGGCACTAGCTGCGGCGGCGGCGGTAACCACCCGAATCAAACTTGGCACTGGCATTTGCCTGGTGATCGAACGAGATCCTATTATTCTCGCCAAAGAATGTGCATCTCTTGACGTCATATCCGGCGGCCGGTTTGTCCTCGGCATCGGCGCCGGCTGGAACGTCGAAGAAATGGCGAACCACGGCGCTAGCTACCAGCATCGCTGGAAAATTGTTCGCGAGAAAATTCTAGCGATGAAAGCCATCTGGACCCAGGACGAAGCGGAATATCATGGTGATTTTGTTAACTTCGATCCTATTTGGTCCTGGCCAAAACCCCTTCAAGTCGGTGGTCCGCCAGTATGGATGGGCGCCAATTCAAAATGGGTGTTCGATCGGGTCGCTGAATATTGTGACGGCTGGATGCCCATTGGCGGCGCCGGTCATGGTGGTATGGAAAATCTACAGGCAGCCTGCGAAAAGCGTGGCAGGCCTGTAGATTCAGTCACCCTTGCGTTATTTGGCGCACCCACCAACCCAGAGCAGCTGGCTGGCAGAATCGACCAGGGTTTTACCGAGCTGATCTTTGGTTTGCCTCAGGGAACACCGGCCGAGGTCCTCACTCGCTTGGACGAACTCGCGAAGCTCGCAGAACAATTTCGCTAAAATAAACGTAGCGGTCCGCCACCATCGGCAGGGCCGCGCTGAATCCCAATGGAAGCCATTACCGGACGACAGGTTGGCCCACATCAGCCCCGAGGCACCCCCACAGCACCACTACTGCTCCGCAAAATCTCTAGCGACAGAAACACTGCCTGCAGATGTAGAACCTGACAGACTTACGCCTGTGTAGGCGCGAACAAGCTGACCAATCAATGGTCATCAACAGCGCTTTATTGGACTTCGAGTTAGTGCTCAATTGGCGTTTGCTTCACACTAGATAAGGCGCGGATATTCGCCACCACATCGTCGGTGGCAGCCCCAAATTTCAGAAGATGCGCGCTGAATTAGTTGAGATTGGGGATCTATAGCCGAACAACAAAACACATCGAAATCACACAATCCGGCGAAGGGTCACTCACGACCTGACTTTGATCAACGCAACCCTACCGAACGACTGATCTAATCTGCTTCAGGCTAAATCCACCCACATTCTGAAAACCTTTTTTATGCATAAAGCCACGAGAGAGCATCTGTTGCTCGCGACTATCGCCACTAACGATTAACTGCAATCCGACTCAGGCCAATGGCGATAGTAGCGCCAGTCGCCAGCAAAACTAGACTCAATTCAATATGTTATCGCCGCCCACTCGTCGTCAGATAAGCACTGAACTGACTAACAAATTAATCAAGGCCGTACTGATGAAGACTAGCACTCGAAAACACTTGAGCTTCGCGATCTATACAGCTTTTTTCCTGAGCGGCCTTGCCGGTTTAATGCATCAAGTCATATGGGCTCGACTGCTGGTTCAACTGATCGGATCCACAGCCCATGCGCAGATGATCGTGCTTGCCGTTTTCATGGGCGGCCTGGCGATCGGCGCGACCTGGTTCGGTAAGTTGGCAGACCAGCACCGCCATCCCTTGAGACTGTACATCATCCTTGAGTTAGTCATTGGCGGCTATTGCCTGCTAGTACCCTGGTTGTTGGATCTCACTGAACTGGGCTATGTTGGAATGGCACGAAGTTTTTTCGACCAAAGCGCCTTGACGCTATTGCTAAGGGTCAGCTTGGTGACACTGTTGATTCTAGGTCCATCGGTGCTTATGGGCGCGACCCTGCCCGTCATGTCACGGCACTTGGTCCACCGACTAAAAGACACCCAGAGACAGGTGGCCAACCTCTACGCGCTCAATAGTCTCGGCGCTGTTGTGGGGGTGGGGCTGGCAGGTTTTGTCATGCTGCCGTTGTTCGGCATTCACGCGGCCTTAGGCGTCGCGAGTCTGCTCAACTTTATAGCCGCGGCCGTGGTCATACGAGCTGCCCTTTACGAAACTCACGCACGCCCGCCCAAAAATAGCTCAGTGAATCACCCGCCTAAACCCAGTTACAGCAAAGCACAATATGTCGTGACCTTGTTTGCCCTGGTCTGCACCGGCTTTGCTGCCATGAGTTACGAAGTGCTGTTTAACCGTATCATCGCCCTTGCCTTCGGTGCCTCAACTTATTCATTTTCCATCATGCTCATATCCTTCATCACCGGCATCAGCATCGGCAGCGCCATAGTGGCACGTCTCAATATCAACCGCCCCTTGTGGCTATTAGGCTTAAGCCAACTCGCTGTAGTTGCCGCATTGCTGACGGCAACTCCATTAATATCGCGCATGCCCTACTTGATAGACCTGCTACGAATAGCACTACAGAACACTTCTTATGGATTCGAAATTTACCAAGTTGGCAAGGGCCTGCTCTGTCTCGGCGTATTGCTGGCACCCACCATTTTCCTCGGTTTTAGCTTCCCGCTAGTGACAAGCATACAGGTGCGCAACCCACAGGAGATTGGCGCCCGAGTTGGCTCCACCTATGCCTGGAACACGCTGGGCAACGTGATGGGTGTCACAATCACGGGCCTGATACTGCTACCCACCCTCGGCTTGCTGGGTGCATTTCATTTTAGCCTAGCCCTTAATCTGGTCGGTGGCATTGCCTTGCTGGCCGTCGCCGATGAATCAGGATACGGGCGCCGAATCGCCGCCGGCGCTACCATAAGTCTCGTCATTTTGATTTATATCCAGCAGGGTAGTGACTGGTCTGACGCCATTAATCTGGCGAGAAATCATTTGCGACTGCGCACAGCCCCGCCGCCATCCACTGCGGCTAGCGTCTCGGTCACACCACCGAAGGCCCATCCTGCTTCTAGTTTCGAGGCCTGGCAACAGACTTATATTGCTCGTCAGCAAGATCACGAGGAGTTTTTCTTTACAGAAGACGCCCATGCAACCGTACTCGTCACGGGCAACGCCGACAATCGCCATCTCTACGTCAACACCAAACCAGACGCCTCGAACACCAACGACCTCGACACCCAGTTGCTCATGGCCCATGCACCGCTGCTCCTCGCCACTGATGCTCGCAAGGTACTCATCATCGGTTATGGTTCAGGGATCACCGCGGGCTCGGCCTTGCGTCATCCGATTGACCAGGCCGATATTGTCGAAATCTCTCCGGCAGTGGTGCGAGCGGGCCACCTGTTTGAAGGCGACAACTACCAAGTACTTCAAGATACCAGAGCACACACCTATATCGAAGATGGTCAATCATTCCTTCGCACAGCACCCAACCGCTATGACATCATTATCTCCCAGCCACCGAATCCTTGGATCGCGGGTGTTGGCGGATTATTTACGGTCGACTATTTTCAGAGCGCCCGCGACCGACTTACTGCCCACGGCCTGTTTGCCTTCTGGTTCCACGCTTATGAGCAGAGTGATGAATCAGTCGGCCTCATCATTCGCACCGTGGCTGCGATATTTCCCCATGTCATGCTGTTCGCAGACAATGATCTTGGCAACTTAATCGCCGTTGCCTCGACATCACCTATTGAACCGAACTTTACCAAGATGGAACATCGCTATCAGACACCTGGGGTCAAGCAAGATCTGGCGCGGCTGGGTATATCGAACCTTGCGGGCTTTCTGAGCCACCATCGGCTCTCACAGTCACAGTTTGCTGCGCTAAGCGGCTCGGGCTCTGTCAATACGGTCGAGCATCAGCGGCTGGAGTACATGGCGCCAAGAAGCTTCTTTCAGCGCGACAACTCTTTCTTGCTGGAGCAATACGATCCGCTGATCAAGGGCACCCCAGCACGAAATGAAATACTGCTTGATCGCTATATCAGCTACCGAGCGATGACCGACGAACCAATGACAAGACTAGAACTCACCGCTGCCGCCCGTTATACGCACAAAATGGGCGGTTACGGTCCTACAGTCGCTTCTGCCATTAGCGCGCGAGCGGCTAACCTCGAATAAAATGATCATGAGAACACTGATACTAGCCAGCATCTACCTCTACATTTATGATGTTGTATTGATATTGCCAATAGCGAATCTGAATTTTTGGAATTAACGCCAAGCCGAGATCAGTAGCCATGTACATCATAGCCGTTGCATTTAGAACCAGCAAAATCGCTGGCAGCTTACTACTCGTTGGCCTGGTTGCCAGCGCCGAACCTCCAGCACCTACTGAACATCTGCTGTACAGGTACCATTGGGAAGATACCCGATTGGCGCCCAAAATTTTTCAAACTGCTTTTGTTAATCAGCCGCTGATACCCATACTCCACCAGACGACAGCACCGCTGGTGGACGACTCGACAATCAACCGACTGGTCGAAGACTTCAACATACTACTCATCGATTCCACAGCGGCCGCGTGGACCCAAACACAGGCCGAGCAGATTCGCAGCCATCTACAATCGATACCACGACAGCCCGAGACACGCGGCCGACCTCCAGGTTTGAGCCGTTGGCGTCTAACACCGAATTACATTGAGGATGACATTCAGCTTAGCGCGACACAGAACTCATCGTTTGACGTCTTGATATCAACCAGGGCTTTTACCCATGCTCAATCACAGCCCACCACCGTCGACGGTATTTCGGGCACCTACTATTCTCAACGCCTATGGCAGGCACTGGTTCGATTTTTGACCAACAATGGTAATGATAGAGAGGCCATCGAATACCTGTTGCAACAACGTTATGGGATAACAACTATCGTACCGGACTATCAGGCGTTGACAGCCAACACGACCAACGAGGCTGCCGATCGGTTTCAGGATTTTCACAACGAAGAGCTACTGAACATTATTAATATGTTCGAAGAAATGCCAGCAGACAGACACCGGCTGCCAGACCTACGTTACTTGGTGCGCCGCTTGGATGCGACTAATCATCCACTCTATGAGAACGCACCGGCCGTCTCATGGACAGCAAGGGGATATATAGAGTTCATGGAATCGGCATTTTATTATCAAAATATTGACTATACAAAACGTCTAATCCTGCATGAAAAAACCCATTTTCTGTGGGACAACCATTTCGATGAGGCCGTGAAGGAAGACTGGGCTCTTGTTGGCGACTGGTCACGCCTAACCGGCAGCACGGGCAAATGGCACACGAGTCAACAAACTGAATTCGCATCTGCCTACGCGCACGCCTTAACTCCGAGCGAAGATATGGCCGAGTCGTTAGCCCATTACATTATTGACCCCGACAAACTGCGCTCACGTGCGCCGGCCAAGTATAAATTTATACGAGATCAAATTATGGGTGGCAGCGTTTATTTATCAAAGCCCAGGGATGATCTGACATTCAACTTAGAAGACCTGCAGCCGGACTATATGTTCCCCTCCCAGATCAAGCGAATCGACATTGAAGTTAACGGTGATCGTGATGCTGACAAACTGGTGACCGTAGAAATCGAACTGCATACAACTGAAGATACTGCCAAAGGCGGCGCAAGTTTGGCCAAATTCAGGTTGATCAGTGAAATTGGCACCTTCGTTGATGTCGCGCTGTATCCGCAAAAATATCAGGTCGACGTCCAGTCGGGGGGGAACAGCAGCGTTTTACGGGGCACGGTAAAACTTAGTCAATACGTCAAAAGTGGTGCGTGGCAGACTTCTCAGATCGTCCTGACTGATGCCAGCGGTAACAGTCGCATGCAGAAGGCTCAGAATTTTGGCTGGCAACTCCACATCGACAGTCCAAAGGAAGATACCACCGCACCGCTATATGTAGCAAAATCCGCATCCCTGTCACTCTCGACCCGGCAGGTAGAGGGGGCCCATCTACAGATCATTCAGGCACGCTGGCGCGTAAACGAAGACTCCGCTATGCCGAGGCACAATGCCTGTTATGCATCTCTCAACGACGAGATTGCCAGCACCTATCGACACGAACAGTGGGGGCGGTTTGATGCCAAGCAAGAGCAGTGTCAGGTTGACTTTTTGATGCCGAACTACAAACCAACTTCGGTCTATACCTTGAGCTATATCAGTATGCATGACGCGGCAGCAAATAAGAGCGCAGTTTACTTTACCAAATCAGGCGATGCGGAAACTCAACATCTCAACGGGCAAAAAAATCGAGTAGACGAGGCCGCACAATCTATTGCTTTGATTACCAGCAATCCAGATACGCAACCGCCTAAACTGAACCTCAACACGTTAGCCATCGAGACCCAGCCCACTCACCCGAATAAACCTGATGGCGAAACCACGGTTTCAATCCTATTTTCAATCGCTGACAACATCTCCGGTTTTAAAACAGCGTCCCTCAAGCTTAAAGACCCACAGGGTCTTAGCCATCAGTTCTACATGAGCAATGAGCCCGAACTGGTGTACCCCAAGGAAGCTGCGAATCAAGAGCAGCGTTACTACCGAACAATCGTGCTCCCGGTAGGTTCTGCTCCCGGCACCTGGTCACTGGCCAACATGACCATCTATGACCGTGCCGGCAACATCAAGAGCTACGACTTCACCGAGACCATGCATTTCGATATCATCACAGGACTGAAAGATAAGGCATATGGACCTTAAACCCACAGACACTGCAGCTGATGACTGATCAACCACGCCCTTTACCCTTGTTGCCACCGTCTCCACTATTACAACATTCAACGGTGAAACTGACGGTCAACCTGGTCGCTTGTTCGGCTGCATCGATTGCGACGGCCGTTAATTGATGATCGCCAACGTCTTTCTTACGAACATCAATACTACAGGTTGCGCTTTCAAGACCAGAACAGATCAAGACACCGTCATAATAAAGCCTCAACACCGCAAGATCGATCACACTCGTCGCATCTGCCGAAAATACAATGGTGCCAGTTTGAACGGATCCAGCAGCCGGACTATTGATCGTCACCACCGGCGGTTCACTGTTGACCACGAAAAGTGACTTCGCCGCAGAAGTCCCACGATTGCCCGCCGCATCGTAGGCGCGCGCCAACACCTCAACAGCGCCATAGTCCATGCTCGATGAATCCCAACTGAACGCATAGGGCGCTGCCAAATCAGTGCCTAGCAGCACGCCATCCACCAGTAACTCCACCCGCTCTACGCCCACATTATCACTGGCAATCACGTCGATTGAGACCAAGCCACTCACAGTTTCAGCATCAGCCGGCGTGGAGACTAAGACTGCAGGCGGTAAAAAGTCACCAACAACGCCCAGCGTAGCTAACGCAACCGCGGCCGCGGCATCGACTCTGCCATAACCATAAATGGGGTCCCATCCGGGCTCGCCCAAATCCACAGCGGTTGCAGTTAATATATCCACAGCAGAGTCAGGTGTGAGCGTGTCATTGGCAGCAATAATCAGGGCAAGAACACCCGCTGTCATAGGACTCGAGAACGACGTGCCTGATGCAGCATGATAGCCGCCACCATTATCGGTGGTCCAGATAGACGAACCCGGAGCCGACACATCAACATAAGCCCCAAAGCTAGACCAACTGGTTCGCACGTCATCTGACTTTGTGGCAGAGACCGCAATGAGTGCGGCACTCGGCAGGTGCCCAGGATCAAGCCCTCGATTACCCGCAGCCACTACAACCAGCCCCCCTAAGCTATTCATATATTCTGCGGCGGCAGCCACGGAATAACTGCTGGAAACATCAAAGCTGATATTCGCGATCTGCGCGCCATGATCGGCGGCCCAGGTCAAACCACTGGCGATATCGCTCAAGAGCGCCCAACCATCCGTTCTATCAGTAACACGAACTGGCATGATCCGTGTCTGCCAAGCGACGGATGTAACACCCAGCCCGTTATCACTATCTGCAGCAACTACGCCAGCGACATTAGTGCCATGACCGGCCACATCACTGGTGTCATAGTTATCGCTTGCCGAGTTCCAACCTCCCACAACGTTCAACCACAGATCTTCGTGCTGTGCGTCGACGCCAGAATCAAGGACGGCCACAATGACACCCATGCCAGTCGAACGATCCCAGGCTGTTGGTGCACCGATCTTCGGCAGGTGCCAGGCATTAGGGTAGTAAGTATCATTGGGCACAATATCGGCGACTTCAATCAATTGATCAGGCTCAGCAAACTGAATACTGGGATGATGTGACAGTGCCTCCAACACCGCTTGCTCAGCCTGCGGTGCAACCGCAACTATATGAACATCAAGCCCTCTAATCTTGCCCGTGCTACGTCCACCTAAGGTATTCAACAGCGCGTTGAATCTCGCCTCGGGCATTCCTACCCGTGACTGAACCAAAATTTTGGACGTTGACTGACTGTGATCTACGCTTGCCGCTTGCACAACGTTAGTTCTAAAACCGACCAGTAGCGCCGCAACGACGACAATGGTAGTCAGCGACGTCTTTAGGATGTCAATCAGGACCTTAGGTTTCTGAAAAAATCGAGTGGGTTTATCTGTTTGATCGTGTGTTTCTGCGCGGGATAATTCAAACCTACTTTCTACAACGGCCACATAGCCAGGTTTAGTACAGCTCATCTCTTGTCACCTACATCACATCATCAAGCACAGTCTCCCTCTAATGATAACTACGAATTCGCTTTCCGCTTGTCGCTGTACATTATTCTATGAAGATCATTTTAATGATATTGTTTCAATTACATGCATTTAGCTTAGCGATCTCTCGATACGACAAAATCAATGACAGTTTACAAATACTCGACTAATAAAAACTGTGACGCAGTTGTCACTTATGCAAAGAAGCCTATCTCAATGATTGAATGGTTGAATGATGGAGAACCGACTGACCGGCGAGATCGAAGCACGCAGAGGATAGCTAAACTGGGGGATGTATTAGATGTGCAAGTGAGACTAGATGTGCATGCGAGACTAGATGTGCATGCGAGACTGGATGCGTGCCAGCATTGGCACGCATCATTGCGCGAAATCAGTGACTAATTCACAACACTGGGATTTTTCAGCCCAAGAATCATCAGGCCTGCTTCATTCGCTGCCGCATAGACACCCGACTCATCCACCCAAATGTCAGCCAAAGTGGCTGGGATTTTATAGGAAGCCATCTCTTTGATTAAAATTGGATTTGAGATATCGAACACACGCAACCAATTTAGATCAGCCACATAGGCATAGGCACCAGAGACACGAACATTTCGCGCCGTGCGTTTTATCGCGCCCTGCGCTACCTCCCGTGGATTCTTCGGATCTGAAATATCAATAACAGTTAGCCCGGATCTGCCTGCCGCTAGATAAGCGTGGGAGCCCACGATTTCTACATCGCGGACATCAACCCTTTTCCCACGAGGTGTGAAATGACTAATTTCCATGGCTGCCGATGACTTAGAGACATCAATAATTCTGAGCCCCTGGTCACCATCCGCTACGTAAGCAAGACCATTCACAACACGTACTTCGTACGCGTAACCTGGCGTGTCAAAAGCAGCAATTTCCGCCGGCGCTTCAGGTCGAGAAACGTCTAATACTCGCAGGCCAGCGGGGCCATCTGCAACATAGGCAAGACTGCCGATGACAACGATACGTTCAGCATTTCCCGGCGTGTTGACATAGCCGACGATGTGCGGACTAGAAGGATCTGAAATGTCGGCAACTTGCACCCCTGACCAATCGTCAGCGATATAAGCATAAGAACCAGCGACGTCGACATCGACCGCCCGGTAAGTGGGCAAATTGGCAACCTCACGCACTGCGTCAGGATGAGAGATATCCAGAATTCGTAAGCCCGTGTAGCCATTTGCCAGATAGGCATAGTTACCTACCACATCTACACCACGCGACTTGCCCGCTGCATCATAGTGTTCTACTACAGGCGACACCTTTGGATTAGATAAGTCAATAATCTCAAGCCCAAGATCACCATGTGCTAGGTACGCATGTGAACCTGCGATCGTCACCGACTCTGAGCACGTCTTACTCGTGTAACTCGCCATTTTTATCGGGTTATTTTTGTCCGTCACATTGACGACAATTAAACCGGCATCATTGGCCACGCCAGCCAGATAGGCAACCTGGTTCTCAACCCAAACTCGTTCCGCACCGTACTCTAGTTTATAAAAGCCCGACTTCACCGGCTTGGTTGGGTCCGCAATATTGACAATTGTCAAACCGGCCAGGTCGTCTTCATGCTCTTCAAGGCCCACGATGTACGCATAATCACCATCAACGTGGACGCCGTGCGCAAAGCCCGGCATTTCATAGAAGCCAATTTCCTTGGGCTGCAAAGGATCAGCAACATCAATAATTCTAACGCCACGGGTAATGTTCGCCACATAGGCCAAGGAACCCGCCACATGTACATCAACGGCATAATTCTCGGTTTTAAATTTCCGCACCTGCCTCGGCTTTTGGGGGTCAGAGATGTCGATGATCACCAGCCCCAGCCAGCCTGCGGCCAAATAAGCATAGTTACCCTCCACTGCAACAGCTCGAACATTTGGCTGAAGATCGATATGCGCTACTTCCAATGGTTGTGACGGTTTAGAAATGTCGATTATCCGCATGGCACCGCCATCATCAGCAACGTACAGATGATGACCCGATACTGTTAAATCCTTTACCACTCCGGATGTCGTAACAGATGCAACCTCACGCCAGGCAGCAGCGTTGGGATTGGCGTTCTGCTCGATATGCAGCACGCGGATACCTCCGCCCATACCGAAATAGACATACTCTCCCGACACGGTGCTGGAATAAACAGGTCCACCGTCCCATCTGCCGACTAGCTCAAGGGCCGGCGAACTAGCCGCAGTCAATTTGTGGAGCCCAACCGGTACATCAAGGTTTGTAGCGAGAACCGGCGCAGCCCCAACCGCAAGACTTATCAACATTGTTAGCAACTTCAGTGTCTGGCGCCATGTAAGACTCTCTATAGAGTTGACGACTGCAGTTAACACATTAACTTTTGCTTTTATCACGAGCACCTCCCTCCAAATTTTTCGTCATCGCGGTAAAACGCGAATGAGCATTTAGTGCGGAAATTTTTTGCGCGCTATAAAAAAAGCTGATGCCAAGCAGAATACTGCCTGACACCAGCGCTGTAGATCTCGAGTACCGAATGCAACTATCAGTATCACTCTTGTCACTTTGCATTCGGCACTCTAGTGCGACCGCCGTTTATTCGTATGCCTCAAGAGTGACGCAAGCACTGCCGCCCTCGACGGAACCGTTTTCAGTATTGAAATGCACACTCAAACTGTCCAGGGCCGGTAGATCTCGACATGCATCATTGACATCGAGAACAGCAGAGCAAGTTGCATTGGGCGCACCTTCAGCAGGCCAAGAGCACACTGCGCTGGGTATATCACCGCCGCTACCATCACCTCTCCCCATAAGGTCTGCACATTCCGCTGACACATCTCTCATAAGCTGCGCAGTGCCTGACCGAGGCGAGTTCCCCTGGGAAGCCTTTGCGACAAACCCCGAGACTCTCGCACCAAACGGAATCACTATCGAGATGTCTGCATGGTTACCCGAGTTTGTACCCAGGCCAACAAATTTACCCTGAGTACCTATGGATGTAGTTGACGAGAAGCACAACAGCGCGTCACCAGCATCAGACTCTCCTGGCACACCGGGCTCGCCGGCAGGTCCGGTCAATCCAATTTTACCCTGAACGCCTTGAGGTCCCTCGGCACCATCTTCACCGTCCACACCATCCACGCCAGCAGGACCCGCTAGGCCGATCTTGCCCTGGACACCTTGAGCACCGGTATCACCCTTATCACCTTGGATACCCTGAGCACCGTCTGTGCCGTCAGCTCCCGCCAAACCGATCTTGCCCTGGACGCCTTGTGCACCGGTATCACCCTTGTCACCTTGGATACCCTGAGCACCGTCAGTGCCGTCAGCTCCTGCCAAACCGATCTTGCCCTGGACGCCCTGAGCACCAGTATCACCCTTGTCACCTTGGATACCCTGAGCACCGTCTG
>JABBAY010000047.1 GCA_018607725.1 K189A clade bacterium | reverse complement strand
AGGGGCTATCTGTCAGGGTGATCTCAAGCATTGCTCGCTGAGCATAACGCCCGGCTATTTTTGACAGCAGGTTCGTTAATCGAATTTGCCAACCATACTTAGTGGTGAACTGTTTATAAACTCGACCAATCAAGACCGAGTCGGTGACAATAATAGCCTCACCCGCAAGCCAGTCACTATGTCGAACTTTACCACTATAGTTGCAGGCCGCGATACGCACCTGGGGATGATTTCGAATTCGTTTAACCTTGCCAGCCCCAGCCTCAGAAAACACGTAATAGCGCCCGTCTAATTCTGCGACCCAAACAGGCGTGAGCACTTCAACTCCGCTCTTACGGTACGTCGCGAGACTGATATAGGGTGCCGTCGAGGGGCTGAAAGAATCCATGGCATGCGCCTGCAAAAGTGCTGCGTGAATGGGCCGTCATTGACCGAGGGCCAGTGTAACCCAATCAATAGGGATCTGCAGCGCAGTCAGATACGCCAGATTAGATGGGATCAGACAATACATCAGCGCGGTAGAGGAATTCATAGACGGCGGCCTGCAGCCGCTGAACTTTACTGTCCAGATCAATGGTTTCACCCATATAACCTGGTGGATCGCCGCACAGATTGCGAATTCTCAGACTACAGTCCAGATTCCGGCACATGGCGTTGCCGATAGTTACTCGACCATCGGTACCTCGCACCAACGTACTGAACATGGCAGTGCCATTGGTCCGGTGAACGTGATTACACCAACTGCACATCTCATAGCGGCGGCGCCGACTGGTGGTCTGGCTGCGACGCAATACTAGGCCGCGCAACTCACCATTAGCGAGCGGCATCACGAGGTAACCGCGATGCCCTGCTGGGTGAACCCAACCAAAATAGTCGAGCACTGTCCAATCCACAAACTGTAAATTGGGCACAACAGGCTTACGTTTTTCCAAGGGAAAAGCGTCGCGTAACTGCTCGGCAACCAAGGGTTGCATTAGGATATCGACCTGCACATGAGCCTATGATAACGCAGAACACCGGTGGCTCGTCAAACCTAATGGGGGGTCGAGCCCACCAGTCGGTAGGCCGCCCAGATCCTTTCAACAATTATGCGATCAGTCAGTCTATCGACTACTCGTCACCTCGTCATCGATGCGAATTCTCGCCTCATTTTTCAACACCGTATTCTTACCGATACCCTTAACGGCGGTCAGCTCCTCTGCCACATAAAACCGGCCATGTTGTTCACGATACGCTACAATCGCTTTGGCCTTTTCAACGCCAACCCCCATCAGAACACTGGCTATCGTCTCGGCATCTGCAGAATTGATATTCACCGACAGGTCGTCATTGGCCATGCTCCACTGGGCAACACTCAGCAGCAACACACTTACAAAGGTAAAAATGAGTCCTTTCTTCATCACTGTCTCCTCGAGTTAATGTCAAACACCATGCAGCTTGGATTTGTCTTGCCCAGCCATATTACAAATAGGGCAACTCTGTCCCAGTAAGTGATGTCGTAAGTCTATGCGGGCAGTTGCACACGATCGTGCGCCGAAGATGACGGACTCACCTTACTACTTTACCCTGGCGGGTGATGCTACGAGACGGTTTGGGGACCCCAATCAGGCCGCCCTGCGGACATAATCTTATTCGCCTTCGAGGCCAAAAATCGCGTGGATCGAGCCCCAACGTTTGCAGATCGGGCAGTGCCAGTGGAGCTTTTTGCCTTCAAAACCACACTCGTAACAACGGTATACCGGCTTGTTGGCTATTAATGCCTCGGCGAAACTGCGCAGGATCGAGAGGTTCTGTTTTGCCACACCCTGGGTATTATCCATATGTAAATCGATCAGCTGAGTTAAGCCGCGAATAGTCGGGTTGCGTTTCAGATGGTTGGCAATGAATTTCGACATCGCCTCATCTCCAGACACCTCGCGGATAGGCTGTGCTAGAGCCAGGACAATTGAAATCGAGGGCGCCAGAAGCAGACACTGCTCCAAATAAGCTTGAACTTGCGCCGCACTGGCACCGCCTCGCTCTGAGACCAGCCGCAACAGTGGCAAAGATTCGGGCACATACACAGGGTCCTGATCCTTTATCCTCCGCAGTACTTTGAAAGCCTCTGGAAACCGCTGTTCTTGAATCTCGAGTTCCGCGAGCACCAGGCTGGTACGCGGATTTTTAGCATCGTGGCCTATGCCATCGCGCAGCGCTAGGCGCGCCGCCTCGATATTTCTTCCAGCCATATGGCCCATGGCTAATTCGCAATAGTAATGGGAGATAGCCCGTTCATATTTCTCTGCCTCGTCACCAACCGCTAGACGCTCGCCAGCCACGATCGCTTTCTGCCATTCTTTCTCGCGCTCATAGAGCTCGATAATCAGCACCAGACTATCCAGGCGAACTGCGCCCCTGAGTTGAGAAAGCTCAAGTAGTAGTTTTTCCGCGCGATCCAATAAGCCTGCGAGCAAATAATCTCGAGCTAATTCCAGCTGCACTTGGTGTATCACGTCTTGCTCAAATACCGGATACTTGAGGATATTCTCATGTACCACGACAGCTTTCTCAACATCGCCACGGCGGCGCAGCAAATTGCCCAGCGCTAGATGCGTATCCAACGTATCCGGATTGACCGTCAGATCCTGGATAAATCGCACCACGGCGCGATCCGGCTCTTCGTTGAGCAAGTAGTTCAAACCCGCATAGTGGTCCAGTCCGGCAGACTGAGACGGCTTTCGCGGTTGCCGCCGACCTAACCACCAGCCACTGGCAACGGCTGCGACGACCAATAGGTATAATGGCCAGTTATCGATCATGTTTGTTCGACCATCCACATGGTGGCCACACTCCCTTGGGGTTTTAGTCGCAAGCTTTGTCCAGCAAAAAAATCGAGACCAACGCCATCAGACCCTCGCTGACGTGTTGGACTGGCTATTTTCGACCAGCTGCGCCCGCGACTTATCCAGCGCACGCTGGGATTCAGCGACGATTTTTTTAGCCCTTCGAGCATCCAATCGCAAACGTGTATTGGTCATGGTATTGAGCACCAGCCCGAATCCCAGACCGATCACAAAGGCCACTAGCATCCACCAGGAAACCGGCCATTGGGGAGATGTGAAATCAAGAAACACCAAGGCCACGGCTTGGCTGTTCTCCGAAGCGGCCAGGAGTACGAGAATAAAGACGAGTAACAAAAGCGTACGGAGCGACCATTTTTTGATAAATGTCATATACGAAATCCTGGATTCAAATGTCCCGCCCTAAGTCTTGATCGAGCCAGTTGTCAGCAAAAGACCAGCAACGCCGACTGGCAGAAAGACACAGATGTCTTACTCGGTAATATTGCACCGAGTCAGATGCGCGCGCAAGCCTGTCAGATGAGACGACCTATGAGGTTATCCAAACATTGAAATCAAAAGGCATAGATGAATTTAAATTTTATTCATCTTCGGCTGCAGGTTCGTTGATCAGGCCAAGATTGACTCGATCTTTTAGATCCTTTCCGGGTTTGAAATGAGGCACGTATTTACCGCTGAGCTCGACACTCTCTCCGGTTTTAGGATTTCGACCAAGTCGGGGGGGCCGATAGTGAAGGGAGAAACTGCCGAAGCCGCGAATCTCTATTCGATCGCCTTCTGCGAGTACCTCAGCCATTTGCTCCAGCATCAGCTTGACCGCCAATTCAACATCTTTGGCGGACAGCTGGGGCTGGACTGAGGCAATCCTCTCAATCAGTTCCGACTTGGTCATCCTACGTGCTGTCCCCGCCCTATTCGGCTGAGTTCTGATCCATTTGTTGCTTGATCAGATCACCAATAGTCGTCGGGCTTACTTCATTATCTTTTTCACGATGCTCTTTCACGGCCAAATCTTCATCGGCCATGTCTTTCGCTTTGACGGAGACGCCGAGGATGCGGTTCTTGCGATCCACACTGATAATCTTCACCTCGATCTCTTCGCCAACACTCAAAGCATTACGCGCATCTTCGACTCGGTCCTGGCTGATCTCTGAAGCCTTGAGAATAGCATCAACTTCAGGGGCCATTTCGACGATCGCTTGCTTAGCATCAACTTCCTTAATCTTACCGACAACAATTGCGCCGCGCTCATTGACCGCAACATAATTGGTGAACGGGTCTTCTTCCATCTGCTTGAGGCCTAATGAGATACGCTCGCGCTCAGCATCGATTGACAGGATCACAGTGTTGATCTCATCGCCCTTAGTGAATCGTCGAACCGCTTGCTCACCTGGCTCATTCCAGGAGATATCAGACAGATGTACCAGTCCATCGATATTGCCTTCGAGACCGATAAAGATGCCGAAGTCAGTGATTGACTTGATATAGCCCTGAATGTTGTCGCCTTTCTGATGCTGGGTCGCAAACTCTTCCCAAGGATTACCTTGGCATTGCTTGATACCCAAGCTGATACGACGACGCTCTTCGTCAATATCAAGCACCATGACTTCAACTTCGTCACCGACCTGAACAACCTTGCTCGGGTGGATGTTACGATTGGTCCAATCCATTTCAGAAACGTGCACCAAACCTTCGACGCCTTCTTCCAGCTCGGCAAAACAACCGTAATCAGTGAGGTTAGTCACCTTGGCCATAGTGCGCGTACCTTCAGGGTAGCGGTTAGTGATCAAGACCCATGGATCTTCACCCAACTGCTTAAGACCCAATGACACGCGATTACGCTCACGGTCAAACTTCAGTACTTTGACGTTGATTTCATCGCCAACGGCAACGATTTCACTCGGATGCTTAATACGCTTCCAGGCCATGTCGGTGATGTGCAGCAAGCCGTCAACGCCGCCCAAGTCAACAAACGCGC
>JABBAY010000062.1 GCA_018607725.1 K189A clade bacterium | reverse complement strand
TTATTGACCGCGTCAACCCACGTACCCATACGGCATTTGGTTATGGCGTTCACCGTTGCGTGGGTAATCGTTTGGCTGAAATGCAGCTTCGGGTTATGTGGGAAGAGATTCAGAAACGTTTCTCGAAGGTCGAGGTCACTGGCACACCTGTGTTGCTGAACTCGAGTTTTGTCCACGGCATTGTTGAATTGCCCGTGACCCTTAGAGACTAGACTTGTGGCTTTGCGCCGATGGCGCAAAGCGCAACTACCAGCAGGTAATGCCTGTTTTGCACCTAGTGTACAACAGGCATACTGCGAGGCTCGCTCAAACCTCGGTATCAATCAAAAAACCCCAGACTAGCCGTTAGCAGCCCGCGATTCTTTACTCGCCCCTTGTCGATGAAACCATTCTAACAGTGAGTTTGCCACCAACCCTTGTTAAACACGGTTAATCAGGCCGTCCCTTCAATACTTGCGACTGACTTTTTAGCCTCAATCTCCACTTGAATTTCCGCCAATCGCTCTTCCGTCAGAGGGTAATTCCACAACAACGGCATAGCAACGAACTTGAACAACGCCGGAATAACCGAATAGGTAATCGCCAGCATCAACAAAGAGTAGGTTGTATTCGTGGTATTCAACGGATCGGCGAGAGAATCAAAGCCCCAAAACACCACCAAATTCGTACCGACAAATAATCCCAGCGCATAGGCCAGCTTGCGAGTCATCGACCAGATAGAGAAATAAGCGCCACCCTGGCTCTTACCGGTCATAGAGGTATCTACATCGATGACATCTGCCGCCATGGCATAAGGCAACGCCGACAGCGCGCCGATCGAAGATCCCTTTAGACACATCACAATAATGAAAAACAGAAACTTGCCCGTAGGCTTACCTTCAAAATAGCTTACCGCTGTGGCGTACGCATCTTCTGGCAAAAATGCCAGAATATTCTTGATTTGAAACGCATCAAACCACTCTACTGGCGCGATCGCGATCAAAGGAATCATGCAAGACCAGAGCGCATACCAACCAATGGCAACCATGGTTGCCCGATGCTTACCAATCCGCCTCGACAACTTAAACCACAGGGGAATAGAGACTAACTGAGAGATGAAATAGGGTGCCAAATAAAAGCCAAACAACGCGCCTGCCAACAGCACATGTTTGACGAAGAAAAAACTCAACGTATTGGTCATGGCCGCACCAATAGTCGAAAACAGAAACACGATAATCAGCCGCCGATAGGGTTCATTTTTCCAGACGTAGCGAAAGCTTTCTCGGAGAGGAATGGGTGCCACTTTAGTCTCAATTACGTCGAATTCAGGCACTGATATCAACATGTTGATGATCAACACCGGCATCACCAGGGCAATGGCCATAGACAGGAAGTAGACCGCATCAGTGGGTTTGCTATAACCAAAAAAGAAAATGATTGCCGGTGTAAAGGCACCAATTAGCGCGCCGGTTACGGCGAAACCTTCCCGCCAACTGGTAATCAGAGTGCGCTCATGGTAATTCTTCGATAGCTCAGCACCCCAGGCACTATAGGGCACATCCTGAATCGTTGAACCAATATAGGTGACGATCAGCATCGCCAGCATCCAGGGATAGCCCGAGTTGATCTCGACACCCAAAATACTGATTTCGGAAAAACTAAAGGGTGGCACAAACAACAAACAGATACCGAGAATGTAGATGGGTGTACCCAACAGAATGAAGGGTTTACGGCGCCCCCAACGAGATCGGGTTCTATCAGACAAAAAACCCACGAGTGGGTCAGTCACACCATCGAATAAACGGGCTATGACCAACACCAAGCCGACAAACGCCAAACCCAGACCAAAACCGTCTGCGTCGGCATAGACCGCAGGCAGGTACACCGCCATCGGCAGCGCGACCATGGCCAGGGGTGTCGCCGGGGCGCCATAGGAACCCAGGACCCATTTACTCAAGGAGCCTGATTCCGTTGAGGCGGTGGTCGGTATCTTTGGTTCGCTCATCCAGCCACTACCCATTGTCAATTTGCGTCACTCAACTGTACCGTATTCTTCACACAACCCCTAACGTTGATACACTCTGCTCGATTCATTGATCCTAACGAATCTGTTGGTGCTCGCAACGCATCCGACGCTCTTAAGCCTAAGCGCTCTAATTCTAAGTTCTCTAATTCTAAGTTCTCCAACGGGCGTCTCCCTGCGCATCAGGCTTAGGTTTGACTTATCCCGAGACAAAAAATATATTACTTGCGCATTTCTACCCAAAAACCGTGGAGTTCCAAATGTCAAAAGTGAAAGTCGCCGGCGTCGGCATGATCCCGTTCACCAAACCTGGCCAGAGTGACGATTACGCGACCATGGGCGAAAAGGCGGCACGCATCGCTATTGACGACGCTGGCATCAGCTACAGCGAGATCGGCCAAGTCTATGTTGGCTACGTTTACGGCGACTCCACTGCCGGCCAGGCCGCTGTCTACGGTCTGGGAATGACGGGCGTGCCAGTATTCAACGTCAACAACAACTGCGCTACTGGCTCCTCAGCCCTGTTTCTGGCCCGCCAGGCAGTGGAGTCTGGCCTGGTCGAGTGCGCACTCGCCCTGGGATTCGAACAAATGGTTCCCGGTGCCCTCGGCGCCACCTTCACCGATCGCCCCAATCCCATGAAACGTATGTTCAAGGAAATGGCAAACCTGCAGGGCGTCGACAAGCAAGCACCCGGCGCAGCACAATACTTTGGCGGCGCCGGCCGCGAATATGCAGAACAGTACGGCACCCGCGACGAGACCTTCGCGAAGATTGCTGAAAAAGCCCGCAAGCATGCGGCAAACAACCCCTACGCGGTATTCAGAAACCAGTTGAGCGTCGAAGAGATCATGGCCTCGCCTCATATCTATGGTCCGCTGACCCGTTATCAATGCTGCCCCCCCACCTGTGGTGCCGCTGCGGCAGTGATTTGCAGCGAGGCTTTCGCCAACAAACATGGCCTGAACAACGCCATTACGATCAAGGCTCAGGCGATGACCACTGACTACGCCAGTACCCTGGAAGATCACTCCATGCGCAAGCTCATCGGCTTTGATATGGCGAAGGCCGCGGCCGACCAGGTTTATGAACAGGCGGGTATCGGTCCAGAAGAGATTCAAGTGGTTGAATTGCACGATTGCTTTACCGCCAACGAGTTACTGACCTATGAGGCCTTAAGCCTCACCCCCGAAGGCACTGCAGAAAAGTTCATTTGGGACGGTGACAACACTTATGGTGGCCGAGTCGTCACCAACCCTTCCGGGGGATTGTTATCCAAGGGTCATCCCTTGGGCGCAACCGGACTCGCTCAGTGCACCGAACTTGTCTGGCAGCTTCGTGGCGACGCTGGCGATCGTCAGGTCGCAGGCGCAAGACACGCGCTACAACACAACCTCGGCTTAGGTGGCGCCTGTGTCGTCACCCTCTATAGTAATGAGTAAATTCGCGGCTTTGCGCCAAAGGCGCAAAACGCGAATGCCGGCACAAGCTGGGATCATCAACTCGAAACCTTATTGATTTAAATCTACTTAAATGGAAGTAAAAACTATGTCAGACGTTAGATTTGATGGCCGTGTTGTCATCGTGACCGGTGCCGGCAATGGATTAGGCCGCAGCTATGCGTTAGCAATGGGGGCCCGCGGCGCCAGCGTCGTGGTCAACGACTTAGGCGGCTCGGTCTTCGGCGATGGTGCCGACAAGGCAGCGGCCGATGTGGTGGTCGATCAAATCAAGGCCGCTGGGGGCGCTGCCGTCGCTAACTATGATTCCGTTACCGATGGCGACAAGATCGTTCAAACGGCCATGGATAACTTTGGCAAGATTGACGTCGTCATCAACAACGCCGGCATCTTGAGAGACAAAACTTTCCACAAGATGACAGATCAAGATTGGGATTTGATTTATGACGTCCATGTTAAAGGGGCTTATCAGGTCTGCCATACCGCCTGGCCCTATATGCGAGACCAAAATTACGGACGAATCATTTTTACGGCCTCGGCCGCTGGCATCTATGGCAATTTTGGTCAAACCAACTACAGCATGGCGAAACTGGGCCTACATGGCATGTCTCAAACATTGGCATTGGAAGGCCGTAGCAAAAACATTCTAGTGAACACCATCGCTCCAATCGCCGGCTCAAGGCTAACGGAAACCGTGATGCCGAAAGAAATGGTCGATGCCCTTCGCCCTGAATTTGTTATGCCGCTGGTATTGAAACTCTGCGACGAGAACAGCCGTGAAACCGGCGGTCTGTATGAAGTCGGCGCGGGCTTTATTGCCAAGCTTCGCTGGGAACGCTCAAAAGGCAAAAGCTTTAGCGTCACGGATGGCTTCTCACCTGAGGATATCAATGATGCTTGGGCTGACATCACCGACTTTACAGACAGTGACCATCCTGCCACTCTCGCTGAATCTAACTTGGCGATTATCCGCAACTTGAAGTCATAAGCGATCACGATCTAACCGGCAACCGGTGTGCCCGTTCGGCACGCCGGTTTTCCCGCAGCCTTTAACAACCCCTTCAACATGCCCTGACCCGCCGCATTTCCTGATCCAGATTAGTCTGCGATCCACCTTCAGCCCTTAAAGTAGCTACAACGCAGCACTGCTGGTAATGGAGGGGAAACCGTGGGCAAAGCAACTTTTAACATAGATCGTTTGAGCGAAGAGGAAATCATCGAGATCGTTCAAAGTAAACATGTCACAGCAGAACAATTAGATCTGCTGGCAGCGCATACTTTGCACAAGAATCGCCAACTGCAATTGCAGGTCGAAGAATTAGACAACATCACGGCTCAAATCGAGCGCCGGCTCGAAGAACTTAAGCGCCGTTAAGCCTTTCAGGT
>JABBAY010000026.1 GCA_018607725.1 K189A clade bacterium | reverse complement strand
GTCAGCGAAGTGGCTTGGGTCAGAGTATCGATATGTCGCTGTTTGATGTGATGGCGGCCAGTTTGGCGAATCAAGCCTCTAACTATTTGGTGTCAGGTGTGGCGCCCGATCGATTAGGCAATTCCCATCCCAATGTCGTGCCGTATCAGACCTTTGCGACCCTAGATGGTTATATCATCGTGGCCGTGGGTAACGACAGTCAGTTTCGCAAGTTAAGTGCAGCGATCGGCAAACCCAGCTTGGGTGAAGACCCGTTATATCTGAGCAACGCCTTGCGGGTAGCGCATCGAGAGAGTTTGGTTGTGGAGATTCAGGCGTGTATGGTCAATCAGTCAATGGATCAGTGGCTCAAGATACTTGAGTCCGCCGGCGTACCCTGCGGTCCGATCAATACCATTGACCGGTTGTTCGCGGATCCACAGACCCGAGAGCGTGGTACTCAGCTAGATCTTGACGGCATGCCATTGGTGGCCAACCCGATTAAATATTCCCGCTCGGAGATTAACTACAGCATCAAGCCAGCGGTGCTCGGCGTAGATACGGATAGGGTTTTAGAGTCAGCCTTGGGCCTGGATCAGGCGACGATCGAAGCATTGAGGGCGCAAGGCATTGTTGGTTAATCCGAGTGATCAAGTCATTGAGCTGCTGAAGTTGCAACAGGATGTGGGTTATATCGGTGAGCCGCTGAGCCAGTTAGCCCATGCGTTGCAGTGCGCTGATTTTGCCGCTCAGGAGGATGCCGATGAGTGCGTGATTTTAGCCGCATTGCTCCACGATATCGGCCATTTTTGCGACCCGCGGGCAGGGGCAATGCTGGCAGACGGTATCGATTTTGGGGTTCACCGACATGAAGCGGTGGGCGCAGAATACCTGCGCTTGTCGGGTCTCGATGAAACCATAGCGACCCTGGTGGAGCAGCATGTGAATGCCAAGCGTTACCTGGTGGCGACCCGTCCGGCTTATGCTGCCAAGCTATCAGCTGCCAGCCAGCAGACCCTGGCTTTTCAGGGTGGGCCCATGCTAGCCGATGAGGTGCTGGCGTTCGAGCAGCAGGCGCGATTCACCGATATTCTCAAACTACGGGCCTGGGATGAAGCCGCCAAACGACTGGATGTGAGTTTACCGCCCGTCAGCCACTACAGCGCCATGTTGAGAAGAAACAAGACTCAGCGTTTGTCGAGTGCAGAGCTGGCCTTCTTTGCTGCCAACGGTTATCTACATATCAAAGACTGGTTTAACGCAGCTGAAGTGGCGGCCATGTGTACTGAAGTCGCGCAGTTGCAGGCCTTGCCGGACAGTCCCGGAAAATGGATGAAGTATTACGAGCATACGGCGCGAGGTAAGCAGTTATGTCGAATCGAGAATTTCCTGCCTTATCAACCGCGGCTCGAACGGCTTGCCCGGGGTCGCAGTACGCTTGGTCTTATTAGTGAGTTGATGGGGGAGTCCGCCGTGCTGTTTAAAGAAAAACTCAATCTTAAATTGGCGGCGGGCAATGGCTTTGCTGCGCATCAGGATGCGCCGGCATTTACCTCATTTGATCAGCACTATCACATCACTATGATGTTAAGCGTGGATGCGACGACGAAAGCTAACGGTTGTCTTGAGGTGGCCAGTGGTGCGCACCAGCAGGGACTGTTGGCGATGAATGCTGACTTGACCATGACCCAGGTGGCAATCGACCAATTAAGCTGGCAGGCTGTGGAAACCCGGCCGGGCGACCTGTTGTTGTTTGATTCTTATCTGCCCCATCGATCGGCTATGAATGCAACCGATCACGCTCGTCGAGCGTTGTATATTACCTACAATCGACAGGTCGATGGGGGCGATGTTCGGGATGCTTATTTTTCGGCTAAACGTGCTGCCTTTCCACCTGAAATTGAGCGTCAACCAGGAATGGTGTATGCCGGTGGCGTGTTTAATGTGGGCAACCCTGTGGATAATTGAGTGCTAGAGAATTATTAACGATTGAACAATGATGTAAATATTTGCACGGCGTAACGAGGAAATTGTCATGGCTACCCATCAAGAGTTAGGCGGCATCACCGACGAAGAGTTGGTCAATCGAATGATTGCCAGTCACGATGATCGATTCGATGAGGCTTTCTGGGATTATTTTTCCGACCAGGTCGTGCCACACTTGCCGTCGCACCCATCAATGGTAGATCTGGGTTGTGGGCCGGGATTACTGTTGCGCGATTTGCGCGACCGTATTGATGGCGCGCGCTTGTGGGGCTTCGATATTACTCAGGCCATGCTGGATTATGCCGCAGATAAAGTCGTCTACGATGGGACCGCGCCGCAGTACCAGTTGCTTGATGTTGCCCGTGAACCGGTGCCCCTGGCTGATGGCTCTGTAGATATGCTGTCGATGGTTGCTGTTTTACATGTTCTGAACGATCCGCTGGCGGCCTGCGAAGAAGTCTGTCGATTGCTCGCGGACGATGGCATATTCCTTCTTCAGGACTGGGTGCGAACGCCGCTGCCGGTTTATCTGGAACGTATGGTGAATGCTGAATTGGCGGGCGAAAAACTGCAGACAATGCGTCGCGCCATGCTAAGACTGTTTCCTGTGCATAACAAATTCACCGTCGACGACTGGCTCTGGATTTTGGCTGAGGGTGGTCTGAAAGTGCTGCATCACAAGCATTTGCGCAGCCCACATTTCAGTACGTTTGTGTGCCAGAAGGCTTGAGACCTTTTCGAAAAGCTTAAATCAAGGCGTTAGGCGTTGGCACCAGTGAGTTCGTCGTAGCTTTTGTTTTTATTGTCTCGTAAGGCAGAGACGACTGAGCTCAAGACATTTTCAAATTCTGCGCCGGTGTCAAGAATCTCACTGTTTTCGGCAATCAGCATTTGAATCAGCTGACCTTTCGAGAATTCACCAACCTTCAGTCCATGGCGATTGGCGAAAATATACTTGTCGGCTGCGGCGATCACGGCGACGAGCCTGCAGGGTGTCAAGGTGCCCTCCATCACGGGTAACTTCAGCCAGGCATCCACTCGCAAAGATTCTATGGCGTTTGTAGCCGCCAGAATTTTTTGCTGGGCCTTTTCTCGAAGTATCAAGGCCCGCTTTTGCTTCAACTCGGCGGTGCGCTTGTGCTGCTCCATCGCCGTCATGATTTCGTTTTTTCGGCGGTCGAGATATTCTCGAGTCACCAGCTTTTTATCTTGAGGTGTTTCCACCTTGGATTCTTTCTGCTTCTGTACCTGGACGCCCTGGACCACCGTGAGCAAGTGTTGCTTGATGACCTCCCAGGTGCTTGATTTTGGGCTCAGGGGCTTGAGCGTGCCTTCGGCGAGATATTGAGCAAACTCAGGGTAGCTCATGTGCAACACTTTGCGGCGATTATGGTTGGTAAACAGCAGACGCATCGTATCTTGCCAGTTCAGGATGAGTTTAATACGAGCGACTTTTTCATCAGGGTCACGCTTATCGTCGTGCAGATACCACTGGCCAGGTTGTATCTCACGAATATCGGCCAGGACACTTGCATCCAGCTGTTGCTGAGACAAGAGTGAGGATTGCTCGACCTTGATCAGTTCAAAGTCGCAGGCGCTTGATGGTGTGCCTTCACGAATGGCCTCGTGTTCCAGGGCGAGATCTTCCAGGCAGGCTTCTACTGCCGAGGTATCGAAGTTCATTTTTTGGCAAAAAGCCTGGATGTGTCCTGCCAAGCTTTCCATCAGAGTCGCCTGGCGGGCGGTGTCCGGTTGAACCTGAATGGACCAAATCAGCGCCTCGGTTAGCTTGGTCACCTTCTGCCAAGCTGGAGATTCTTCACCATAGGCGCTCAAGACTTGTTGGAGGAATTCGTACCAGGAGCCCTGCAGAACAAAAATCATGAATAGAGGCAACTTTTTACCCGCCATCTGCTGATTGAGCAATTCTGCTGAGTAATACTTGGCCTTTTGTCGACTCAGGACCTTCATCTCAACATCGAGTAGGCGGGCTTCCATCTTCTTGAAGATCGGCTTGTCTTTGGAGAACATCAGGTCCAGTTCTGACTGGCAGTCTTCCAGCGACATTCGGCTGCTCACCATGGCTCGAACCATGAGCTCGATCTTGTCCATGAACTGTTCGCCCAGTATGCCGAGGTCCTCGCTCCAACCGAGGCCTTCATTAATCAGGGTATTCATTAAGTTGAGGATGGGCTGTGGCTCGAAGATAGATTTCACGCCTTGGCGTAAGGCCATAACCGCAATATAAGGGGTCAAGTTGCGAATAAATGCTTCAATCCTGAAGTCCAGGTCAGTCTGCCGCAGGATCTGGGTCACGCAGTCATCGATATAGGCCAATGTCGCACGATCTGCCTGGCTGAGGATGACGTTGCTATGATACTTCTCGACTTGAACCAGGACGGGATCAACATGCTCAGCGGCGGAAAGGGCCGGTAAATTTTCCAATAACTCGATAAGTTCGGCTCGGGGCAAGGTCGCGCTGGTGGGTTTGTGGGGTGCATAAAATCCCAGCAATGCCGTGGCAATCTTCTCTGGGGTGAGTCTTTGAACCAAATCATGCATGATAATTGTGTGCTCTTAGAAAGCGAACCGCGCGTGAGCGGTGAAGTTCTTGGATAAACGTGCAAGCAGCGTATAGACGCTTATCGATGCTAACAAAATCATGGTCTAACTTTGTGAGCTCTGTCACAAGTCAGCAAACCATTAACGGTCATTTGTGCTGACCGATGGCTTAAATCCCTAGACTATGGCGTAATTACCAAAGAATTGGTGATGTCGCCCCTGGGGAAGCGCCCTAAAAATTTAAAATATTCAATGAATACAATAAGATATAGGTTGGCATAATACCTGCTGTTAGAGAATTCAAGTGAGGCGAGTGTGGATAGTCTGACTAGGCCCGATATTGAGCAGATGACTTGATGACGCAGCCTGGCGAACTTAAGCGTTGAGGCTGGGTCGAATACAGTGTCGATTACAGGGATGGATACAGGGTTGGATACAGGGTTGG
>JABBAY010000100.1 GCA_018607725.1 K189A clade bacterium | reverse complement strand
GCAGGGTGAACAGCAGCATCCAGATAGCCGCAATCGGCCCGACGATACGATCATGTTCATGGCTGGCCTGATCGATACCGAACAGCGCCGTGGCAGGTAAAAAACTCCAGTCGATAGTTCCAGGCAACGAGAATGCGAGCAGTACAAACAGCATTAACAGCACGCCACCGACATTACCTAACGAGAAGGCCAGGCCTGAGACAAAGCCAAGCTTGTTGACCGGTGTGATACCGGGCAGCATGGCGTTGTGAAATACCTCAGAGATAGCGAAGGCAACGCTGATGATCAGCAAGATGAACAGCGCCGGATAGATACCAATACCGGTGCCGCCGGGCTTAATAAACCACAGGGCGCAGGCACCGATGGCCATGATCATCACAGTGGCGACAATCCAGGGTTTGCGTCGGCCATTCTTGTCGGCAATAGCGCCCAGAAAAGGCGCCGTTAGAGCCAGGATAATGCCTGCAGTAGCATTCAGATAGCCGATCAAGGTCTGACCCTGAACCGGGTCCCCCACCACCGTATTGCTGAAGTAAGGAAAGAAAATATAAATGATGACCATGATGTAGTAGGGGTCGCGCGCGCCCTGGCCGAAGGTCCAGCTTAAATAGCCCAGGGGGGATGCAGCGGGTGTGCCGGCAAGTGACAAGGGCGATGAGTGTAGGCTGGTCATAGTGTGTCTACTCTGTAGTTGCGAAGAGTGAATCAACGCTTCAGTTGCTTGGATAATTGCATGTTGCTACGGCGCTGTCACCCTCGAAGTTGTAAGCCGCCATCAGCGTTGGTTTCGATAGGATAATTTACTCCTTGAAGCCCGTTACCATTCGCTCCATGCTAGGCCAGAGATTTTTGTTGATCGAGACCGACTGCTATGAATTTTTCTATGATTCACCATATTTCCATTAATGTTGCCGATGTTCAGCAAGCGACTAAGTTCTATGTCGACACCCTGAACTTCAAGGAAATTCCCAGGCCTGACCTTGGCTTTGACGGAGCCTGGTTGCAGATAGGCGATCAGCAATTGCATCTGCTGGAAGTAGAGAACCATCAGGCGCCTGCGGGACAGCACTTTGCCTTTGAGGTCGACGATATTGCCGCCTACAGAGATTACCTTCAAACCAAGGGTGTCGAAGTCTCTCGGTCAAATGAAATGACAGGCATCTGTCTGCAGTGTTTTTTTAAAGACCCTTCAGGCAATCTACTCGAGTTGAATCAGCGGCTGTCGACATCAGCGTAGAGTGTTGCTGCGGGCGACGCCCCCTAGCCAAACCGCACTGTCTTTGACGGTGCGCGCCTGTGTTTGCCGATCCACTGCAATCAGACCAAATGTCGGCGTATAACCAAGCATCCACTCAAAGTTGTCCAGTGCCGACCAGTAGGTGTAGCCCATCACAGGAATGCCCTCATCTAGACAGTTTTTTACACCGTTCAGGGCGCGCTCGACGTAAGCAATGCGGCGCCTGTCATCGGTTGTCGCCAGACCGTTCTCAGTGACCATAACCGGCAAGCCAGATGTGGCGTGGGCCTGCCGAATCGCACTTTCCAGCGCCTCGGGCCAAAACTCGTAACCCATTTGAGTCAATTCAATGCCCGCCTCTGGTGGCATGGGGCCAGCAGCGTCATAGCGGTGACGTGTGTAGCATTGCACGCCGACGAAATCGTCCCCCACCAAATCCGTCAGATACGCTTCATTCACCGCTTGACGGTGCTGCGCCGCGATGCTTTCACCGCCGGAGACAGCGACGATGTCCTGGACCGCCAGGGTCGCCCCCACGGGAAATGTTGCGCCGCTAGCGCGAATCGCGTCAACAGCCTGATGATGTGCTGCCATGACCACGGCGCGCCCCTGTTCACTGACCGCAAACATAAACGGATTGAGTTCTTCAGGTGTGATGCCGAGCTGAGTCGAAGCTTCAATCCAGCCGGGAGACTGGCGGATTTTCCCCATGGTTGGCATGATGCCAGAGGAGATCAGTACCCGGCCGATGTTCACTTCATTGATGGTGCAACCGCCACCAATCAGATGGCCCAAGTCGCGAGCTATTCGCCCACAGTAACGGGCGAACAGCGCCGGTGTGGCAGCGCTTTCCCAGCCGCCTTGTTGCAACAGCCACTGGGGTGACGAAAAGTGGTGGAAGGTGACAAATGGTCTTAGTCCTTGCCCATGACAAGCTTCGAGCATACGCCGATAATGATCGATGGCCGCAGCCGAAAACTGACCCTCGACCGGCTCGACTCGAGCCCACTCAATCGAGAATCGATAAGCGTTAAAGCCCAAATCGGCAAGCAGCTTGATGTCGTCGGGATAACGATGAAAGTGATCACAGGCATCCAATGACGGTTCCTTGAACATGCTGTGTTCAACCTGTTCAAGCAACCAGATATCGTTATTGGTGTTATTGCCTTCTACCTGGTGTGCCGCTGTGGCGGTGCTCCAGATGAAGTTTTCGGGAAACAAATACGGGTCCATGATGTTTTACCGCAGAGAGTCTCCGCTGATAATGAATGAATGAATTGCTTGTCTCCACCGATTCTGCAACTATTTTACATTCAATCGAGGGCAAACGATGGGCTTGCAACGACATGAACAAAATACCGCTTTTGCCTGGCGTGACGCGACTGGCCCTTTTCGGCTTGTCACTGAACCACAGGCACGGCAGTGGAATCAAGATGGCGCCTTCCTGCTTGAGCAGGTCATACCCCAGGCAACTCTGGATGCTTTGATTGCGGCGATTGATCCGTTGGAAGCCAAGACCAATGAGTTTCTGCGAACCGTGGAAAACAAACGGCAGTATATTGCTCGTGCTGACGAGGTTACTTTTGCCCTCCATGTAGTGAAACGCGCGGAAGTGGTGCGACAGTTTGCGACTTCGACATTATTTGCGGATCTGTGTCACGATTTGCTGGGCCCAGACTGTCGTCTCTACTGGGATCAGGCGGTGTATAAGAAGCCCTATTGCCCCGAGGAATTTCCCTGGCATCAGGACAACGGCTACAACTTCGTCGCGCCTCAGGATTACCTGACTTGCTGGATCCCGCTGGTGGATACCACCATCGACAATGGTTGTCCCTGGATCATGCCAGGGATGCATCAGCTAGGAACGTTAAGCCACTGGCATACTGACTTGGGTTACGAGTGTTTGAGTGACACAAGCGGTGCGGTGCCGATTGAGGCCAAGGCCGGCGATGTCGTCGTGTTTTCGTCGCTGACGCCCCATCGTACTGGGCCGAATCTGACGGCCGATGAGCGCAAGGCTTATATCCTGCAATTTGCTCACGAGCCGTCGGTTATGTTGTCAAAAGACGGTGGTCAAGAGACGCCCCAGGACGATCAGGACAGGCAGTTTTTGGTGATCAAGGCGGGCGAGTACGTCTGAGGGTTCAGCAAATCCCAAGACGCCGACTCGCAACGGCTAGTGAGAATACTGGCGCGCTGCATTCAGCGCACTTTTTGCCAGAATGGCGACGGCGATAAAGGTGAAAATCATCCCGGTGCCGCCGCCGAGAAAAGCCAGCGCGCCCGCCAAATCGCCCTCGCCGAAGGGTGTCGCGCCGACGGACAAGCCCCGGTTAGTACTGAAGTTGCCGGCCCAGTAGAACAGAGTGTTGGCCCAGCCGGTAATGATCATGCCCCAGCCAACCAGTAAGTCGCGGCGGCCAGTGAGTGCGAGCTTTTGCATCAGCAAACCTGCGCCACCGATCATCACGCCATTTAAAATGCCGCCGACGTGCGCCGCTTGCCAGCCGCGACTGGTGCCTGGAATCGCAACTTCCCAAGCGGGCAATGGCCATAGGCTAACGGCATCCAGTAACGAGAAGATCAGCATGATGCCAGCCACCAGGCCGAGTAACAGGACGATCATGCCATTGGCGATAACCAGGTAAGACAGGCGAGGATTTGGGGTTGGGTTAGACAAGGGGCTGTACCTCTACGGTTGGCGAATCAGGTGGGGCTGGCAAGCATTTGCTCGATAGCCTGGTTGTCGAGGGCAAGGGTGTTGTGACCCGCCGTATGGTACTTGCGCCAAGCGACGGCCAGTCGGTTCTGCTCATCGTTGCAGATTGGATGGTGTCGCGGATGATAGTCTCGGGCCAGTACCGGCAAAGCTGCCCGGCCTAAATCGAAAGCAAAGCCGGCGAAAAATTGCCATGCCCGCCAAGCTCGTCCGGGAGTCTTGTAGTAGCCTTCTTTGCGAATCATCAAGGCGTAAGCCTTGTAGGTTTCCCAGCTGATATGGGTGAAGGCATACAGCACCATCCAACGGCGATACCATAGATCATCCGGATAAAAGGCTTGGTAAAAGTCGAAAGCCACGGCGCCATGCTCGACTTCTTCGACTTGGTGCCAGACCCATAGCGCGCGCAAGGTAGGATCGGCTTCGGCCATGAACTCTTGGTAGCGGTTGAGGATGATCATGCCGCCGAGAAACGTAAAGGTCTCGTAGCCTGCGGTAAAGCCGATTTGGAATTTCTTACTACTGTTTTTGAAGTGGGTTTCGAAATAGGTTTTGGCGTGGGTATCCAGGTCGGTGAGGCCCGGATAAAATTGCGCCATCGCCTGGTTCCAGCCGAGGAAGTTGAAGGCATGATGCGACTCCTGACCGATAATAGCCTGCACATCAGTGTGCAATGCAGGGTCCTTCAGTTCGTCTCGATAGGCGCGCATGACCTTCACCAGGAAGCGCTCAAAGTGGGGTACGTGGAGGCCCAGGGCGTTGATGAAAATTGAAAAGTCTGGATGAGTCTGGCTCCATACAGGCTTGCTGACCGTCTCGGCATCTAGTTTGAAGCGCAGTTGTCTGACGGGGATTGCATCCATGGGGTGCGTGCTGGGCAGATCCTGTTTATGATCAGCTTTAGGCTGATGCTGCGGCGTGTTCATGGCATGGCCCCTTCGTGAAAGTCAAAAAGTCTACTCTTATTCAGTGGTGATGAGAACCTGTGGTGTTAATGCGCCAAATGCCGGCGCTTGAATGCG
>JABBAY010000130.1 GCA_018607725.1 K189A clade bacterium | reverse complement strand
TCGCCTGGGCATCGAAGCAGCCAGCAGCGCGCATGACTGCGCCCATATTCTCTGGTGTCTTGGGATTGACCAGGCCAATAGTCGTGGTTGATCGATTCATGCTGTTTCCGGCGGTGAGTGACGTATGAGCCATTGGGGCTTAAAGATACTTGGCGCGCTCGAGGCCACACTCATAGGAGGCGACCGCAAACTCTCGGCAAACCCAAGGTCTTTGTTCGTAAATGGTACAGAGCATTGTCTCGCGATCCAGTGCCGCGCACCAGCCGTCAGATAAGCGCGCCATGGTTTCTCCGCCCCATTCGTCGGTCTCGATATACCGGGGCGGCACGCCGGTTTCGGTAATGAGAAAGACTTCCAGGCGGCAGCAGCATGCCAAACAATTGGAACAGCTAATGTCACTCGCGGGTAGTTCTGTGACGTCGATATTCATGGCTGCTTCCGGGTTTGTAAGCTCAATGCCTGGGTTCGCAGACAAATATCGGGATGTCGCGGTCGGTTCGAGCCCGGTAGTCAGCATAGGGTTTGTAATATTGATCACACACCGGCCACATCGCTGGTTTTTCTGCCGTGGTCGCCAAGCGGGCAGTCAACAGCATCTTCCGGCCGCGATGGACAACGACAATATCTGGGTGCTTAACCAGATTGTTGTACCAGACGGGGTTTCTGGGTGCGCCGCCCTGTGAGGCGACCAGTAAAACACCATCCTGGTAGGGCACGTACATAAGCGGAATTGTTATCTGGCGTTGGCTCTTGGCCCCAGTCATGGTAACGAAGACGACATCATCGCCACCGAGTTGATTGAAAAGCGTGCCGCCGCTGATTTTATTAAGTGTCACGTGAAGTTTCGTGAAGCCTTTGATTAGCCATCGAGGAGGCAAGGCGCCTGGTGCGACTTTTTGCGTATCAGTCATGATTCATTCCTGTTTTTGGTGCTCGATAGGTTGGTGCTCGATAGGTTAGTCCTGAATCAATTTGGGCAGCTGCTCTCCGACCCAGGCTGGAAACTGATCCTGTTGGGTGCGACTCATGCCCATGGATTGTTTTAATGCTGGGCCACAGATACCCCAGCCGACAGCGGAAGACAGTGCCAGAAAAATGATGTTTTGCGCCAGCGTTATGTCCCGGCCCTGAATACGCCGGGTCACACCGTCGAGGATTTGCTGAATCAGTTTTTCCGACGGCCCCTCTGCAAGAGGACTGTATTCAGCGTCTTCCAGGGCGCGCCAGGCCAGCAGTTTGTTGTGGCCAGACTGCGACATGAGCCGAAATAGTTCCACAAAAATCGTATCAGCCGGTGCATCGGAATTCAGGATAGCCGACATGTCGGCGATCAAGGCTTCGGTCAAATTAGTTAGGAGGGCGGTGCGCATACCCTCGGCGCTGCCAAAATGATGCAGCAGTGTGCCATGATTGATCCCCGCATCTTGAGCAATATCTTTAATGTTCAGGCCGCGAATGCCGTGGGTCTCCAGACGCTTGCCGGCAATTACCAAGATCATTGCGCGGGCCTCTTCGGGGCTTCTGCGAACTCGCTGCGAAATCGCCATGACAGTTGTCTGCCTTCACTATTAACATATTTGTGAATAATAACGGTGGGGCTGTCTGATCGCAACTGGTTGGTATTCAAGCCCTGATGATTCGATTAATCGCTATCGTGTGGGTTGTTGCGCGAGTTCGATGTCGAGGGGAGATGATTCGTGCTACAGGGGTAAGGTCAAGTTTTTGCGGGAGACCTATTGACACAAATGTTAATAGCATTATGATTTACATTATCACTAACCTAAATTTGGAGTTTACCCATGGCTAAGCGAATGCAGCCGCTGGTCGCGTTAAGAGCGCTCAAAGCACTTGTCCGCGATCCAGATGATACGCGGAAAGTGTTTGAGATCATCGAAGCCATGGCGGGCAACGCCAATGAAAAAAGTGCCGCGCGATTTAAGCAGACTCAAAGTGGTCAGCGGATTCTCGCCACCCAAGGCAGTCTGCTGGATAGCCTGCGTGCACGAGACGCCCTGCAGGCCATGTCCGCCGATAGTCTGGGTCGAGCCTACCTGCATTTCCTGGATTCGGAAAACCTGTCTTTTGATGGTTTAGTGGAAGCCAGTGAAACCACGCGGTTACAGGATGAAGGAGATAAAGACTCGCAGCGATTTATGTTACGTCAGCGCGACCAGCACGATCTCTGGCATGTGGTCACCGGCTATGGGCGAGACATTGCTGGTGAGGCTTCGCTACTTGCGTTTACCTATGCGCAGACCCGCAACCGAGGTCTGGGCGTCATCGCTTTGGTGGGTGGCTTGAAGCTCGCCAAGCACTATGGCTTTAGCATATTCAAGTCGCTTCGACAGGGTTATCGCCTTGGCAAACGTGCGGCTTGGTTGCCTCAGCAGGAGTGGGAAACATTGTTGCAACTCCCCTTGGCGCAGGTGCGGGACCTGTTGAATGTTGGACGACCCGATGTTTACTTGAGCTTATCGGCGGCTTCAACTGCGGCCTATACCCAAACCTCTTGAGCTCTGAGGCTTCGAGTATGTGGCGCGAGCAGGATAACTTCTTGATTGCAGACTTGGTTTTTGCCGATTTTGTGTCGGCGTTTGCGTTCATGACATTGGTTGCTGAGCTCGCGGAAGCCCATGGCCATCATCCTGAATGGTCTAACGTTTATAATCGGGTGCAGATAAAACTGACAACTCATGATGCCGGCCGCCAAGTGACAGACAAGGATCACTCCCTTGCTCAAGCGATAGAAACCCATCCGGGCGTGATCACGATCTTAGATTCCAGGCAGTGATTGTCGGGCGGGCTTGTGTGGTGACGTTCCAGCGAGCTTAATCAGACCTTTCATCAATGACCAATCGGTAAGCGTGATGCAGCAAAGTGATATGGACCGGTGTAACGCGCAGTACGGCCGTCCGGGTCGCGTCGAATTTAGTCTTGATGTGCACGGTCAGGCGCGGGTTGAGCTGCGTTTTAAAGACTCAACGTTAATGGTCTATCTGCAAGGCGCACACGTTACGGCGTGTCAGCTCGGAGCCGATGCCGCGTTGTTGTGGACCAGCCAGAGCGCGAATTACCAGCCAGGAAAAGCCATTCGTGGTGGTATTCCGTTGTGTTGGCCCTGGTTTGGTGCGCACCCCTCACGACCCGATCATCCTCAGCATGGCTATGCGCGTACCAGCGGTTTCGATGTGATCAATAGCGACTTCGAAGACGATTTTACCGGTATCCAGTTACGTCTGGTATTAGCGACGCCTGAGCTCTCTGAGTGGCACGCCGACGGTGATATTGAGCTGACAGTGACCTTGCGACTCTCAGATGCGCTCTGGCTGCAGTTGGATACCCATAATCGCTCTACTGCGACTATGCCCGTCAGTCTTGCGCTGCATAGTTATTTCAACGTTGGGGACGTGGCCCAGATATCAATGCCCGGTTTAGCGGGGCTCGGTTATATTGATAAGCTGCGCGCAGGCGAGCGCCGCCAACAAATGGCGCCACTGGTCATCAATGAAGCGATAGACCGAATTTACCTCGACCCGCCACAATCCATCGAGATTCACGATCCGGTTTTAAACCGGCGAGTTCAAGTGCGATCCTGGGGTAATACAGAGCTGGTCGTTTGGAACCCAGGGGCAGAAGGCGCTCGGGCGATGATTGATTTTGATGACGCAGGTTACGTGGAGATGGTTTGTGTCGAGCCGGCCATAGCATCTGACAATAGGGTTTTGCTCGTGCCAGGTGCAACCCTCACCGTGGGCCAAGAGATAACGTCGACTCAACTCGTGTCGGACGTAGGCTAGGCATCGCGGTGCATTTCCTGTGTTGTTGCCGTAGACAGGAAATTTAAACCTCTTCCACTTTGCGAGCATATCTGATGGCTTGTTCTATGCATTCGATTCGGTCCTGGCCATACACCTTGGTGTCACGATAGCTCAGGCTGGGAACCCCCCAGAGATCTGCGCTATACATGTCGGCCAGATTCCGCTGAGCCCAGATGCGCCAGCCATCTTCTGTGAGTAACAAGCGTGCTTGTTGCCAGTCGAGACCGGCGCGCTCGACGAGAAGCTGCAGTCCAGTATCCGTCGCAGCATTGATACCTTCCGCCCAAGCGCCGCGAGCGCAGCTCTCCAAAAACTCGAGCCCCTTGCCTGCACTAACGGCAAATTCGTACAGGGCATAACAGCGTTCGACACCTGCGCCCAGTGGGTCAGCGATCTTGCCAAACTCGATGCCATATTGCGTTGCTTCACGTTTCGCATCTTGAAGGATGTAGAAACCCTTGGTTCTGGGTACCTGCATACGGCGCATGACCATGGGTAAAACCGGTTTAACCTCTAGTGGCAGCTGATAATGCGTAGCCAACTGTTTGGCGCGAACCAGGCCAATGTAAGAATAGGGGCTTCTAAAGGACCAGTAGAGGGTGATAGGTGTATCAGCGTCGGTGCCTGAGTTTGTCCCCGTAGACAATGGCCGGCAAAAATCGCGATAGCCGCGATCATACTGAATCTCTGCGGCGGCGCCCGCGGCCAGCCTGAGGTCATTCAGACGGCGTTCGAGATGGGCGAGTCGATCAAGCCCCCAGTACCACTCGCCACCATAGTGCAACATGGCGCTCAAATAGTGCCCATTGGACTTCAAGTGGGCTTCGTTGGCGGCTAGGTGATGTTGGTAGCACTCGGCGTGTTCAGTAATGCCTGAGTCAACCAGTTTGCTAAGTTTGGCCTGATCGTCTTGCCAGTAAGCTTCGAACAGGGGCAGGGCATGCTCGGCATAACCGGGTTGTAATTCCCAGTGAAGCAATTGCGCGGTCAGGCCGGCATCGCGCTTGAAGTCTCGTTCGGGTCGAGTGTCGGGAAAGTCGAGACCGTACAAGTTGGCGAGATACGCGCCGTCATGAAAAGCGTTGTTCTCCCAGAGTTCCGGTGCGGGATACATCTGCGGTTGCAGGTTAAGAATGGTTCTGAATTCGAATTCAACGGCATAGCGCGCTGCAAATTGGTCAAGCACCTGCAGTAACACATAGCTGTAGGGGT